>JAEDEK010000094.1 GCA_016293365.1 Bulleidia sp.
ATTCTCTCTTAACGTAGCTTTTTTCTCAAAGCTTAGGCTACTCACCTAGGGTTGTTACACAACCCCACAGGCTTGCCTGTGGGTATCAGTGAGGTATTTCTTACCCCCACAATCATATGAAAAAATGCACATTGTACATTTTCTCAATATTGCATTATTCTATTACAGTCATATGTTTTTTTCCAGCACAGACATGACGACTTTCGCGTTCCTTTTCTTTTGCCAGAACCGTATATGGCAGAAAGATGAACAGAATAACAAGCATTGTTTCAACAAATCCAAGAGGCAGCTGATTCACCACCATCGTTGTTACTGTGAAAAACACAAGAAGAGACTGATACATCAGAGAATCCATTCTGCTGTAGGCAAATGTACTCCACGTATAGGCGTGCATCAGATTGACACAGGATACTGTAAATAAGGATGAACGACAGACTGCCATCCCTGATTTTTCGATCAGAACAAGTTCGACAAGAGCTGTCAGAAACATGTATTCCCAGTTTGCCATCATTTTCGAAAGCCCGAATTCATGCAGAAGAACCACCACAAGCAGAATGGCACACATCACCGCCAGGACATCATGACCATACAGAACAAACCCAAAACTGTAGAAGACAAGACCATTTGCGAAATATCTCAATACTTTTCTTTCCATTTCCGATACCTCTTTTCTGTTGGTTATATCCTACCTGTTTTTTCTTTTTTTACTGTACATGATATTGTACAATGAATAAAAAAGTGAGAAAAACATGTCAAATGGAAAAACAGTCATGATACCTCTTCTGATCGAAAAGTATCTCCGTCAATACAGCGATCCTGCCCATCCTCTATCCATCATGGACATGCAGAAACTGCTCGAAGAAACAGGAAGAAAGGCGGAGCGCCGTACGATCTATGCCTCTTTGGAGGCATTAAAAGAGAATGGTGAAACCATTCATATGGTAAAAAAAGACAGAAAAACCGGTTATTATATGGAAAGAGTCTTCAGGCAGGAAGAGATCTTTCTGCTATGCAGTGATCTTTCTGATTCAACCGCATTGTCGGAAACAACAATTACCACCATGCAGGAAAAACTGAAAAGCCTGCTTTCAGTTCATGAACAGAAACAGGTTCCTTCCCTTCCACCTTTTGTAGCAGCACATCAGTCCATTGATCTGCTGCCTTCCATTCATCTGCTGATGGATGCTATTGCTTCCACCCGTCCGATTACATTCCGTTACTTTGATCTGGACTGTTACAGACAGAGGGTGTACCGTAAAAATACCTACCGCATGGTACCGTATGCCATTGCTTCCCAGAACGGGAAATATTACTGTATTCTGTATTCCTTTACCCACAGGGATTTCGGTAACTACCGCATTGATAAAATGGATGATATTGTCGTCGAAGAAAAGACCGTCCCATCTGTCCCGTTCAATCTGGCAGATCACATGCGTACCTCCTTTCAGATGTACCATGGGCATTCTCAGACGGTGACATGCAGATTTGATCTTTCCTTTGCCGGCTATGTATATGACCACTTTGCCACAAAGGATATCATCATCTCCCATGTGGATGATACAGGCTTTACCGCATCTTTGCGTACAGCAGTAACCCCTACCCTGATCAGCTGGATCATGCAGTTCCATGACCGCATTGAAGTACTGGAGCCTGTCCAGCTGAAACAGCAGCTTTTCACACATGGAAAACAGATCTATGATCAATACAGAAAGGAATTCAACGATGAATCAGAAAATTGAGGAACTGCAGCACATCATTGATGATGCCACACACATTGTCTTTTTTACCGGAGCAGGCGTTTCCACGGAAAGCGGTATCCCGGATTTCCGTTCTCAGGATGGCCTTTATCACCAGAAGTATGACCTTCCACCGGAAGAAATCATTTCACATCACTATTTTGTAAATCATCCCGAAGGTTTCTTCCGCTTCTATAAGGACAGAATGATCTATCCGGATGCCATGCCGAACCATGTCCATACATTTATTGCGGAATGTGAGAAAAAACATAAATCACTTGGTGTTGTTACCCAGAATATCGATGGTCTGCACCAGAAGGCAGGCTCTGAGAAAGTGTACGAACTGCATGGATCTGTACTCCGCAACTACTGTGAAGACTGTTATGCCTACTATCCTCTGGAAACGATCCTCAGCAGTGACGGTGTTCCAAGATGTGTGAAGTGTGGTGGCATCATCAAACCGGATGTTGTTCTGTATGAAGAAGGATTATCGGATGCCGTTTTAAATGGAGCTGTTGCAGCAATCCAGAGTGCGGATGTACTGATTGTTCTGGGCACTTCTCTTGTTGTATACCCTGCAGCAGGTCTGTTACGTTTTTTCGGTGGAAAACATCTTGTATTAATCAACCGTGATGCCACACCATATGACAGTATTGCGGACCTTGTGATCAATGATACATTTGCCAACGTTTTCCCGTATTTACATGTCTGAACTGTCGGAAACGGCAGTTTTTTTATGTCAAGCACGCACAGATGACAGATTTTTCTTTACAACAGCAGTTAAAACAAGTATGTTATTACGCGAATAACAAGGGGGTAATGAAAATGAAACTTGTTTATGACGTTTCTGATAAGCCAGCTTTCAGTAAACGTATTGTATTTGCTTTCCAGCAGGTACTTGCCATTATGGCTGCTACAATCGCTGTTCCACTGATTGTCGGTAATGGTATGTCCACAGCTGCAGCTCTGTTTGGTGCAGGTGTCGGAACTCTGGTATATGCATTCTTCACAAAGGGTAAGAGCCCTGTATTCCTTGGTTCATCCTTTGCGTTCATCGGTTCCATGTGTGCTGCATTTGCCGGTGCGGTATCTGCTCAGGCAGGATTTGCAGGACTGATTCTTGGGGCCATCTTTGCAGGACTTGTCTATGTGATCCTCTCCTTCATCATCCGCTTTGTTGGTGTTGAATGGATCAACCGCATCATGCCACCGGTTGTCATCGGTCCAACTGTTGCAATCATCGGTCTTTCCCTTGCTGGAAATGCCATCGGCGATCTGCAGATCAGTTCCGTGACAGGTGAAGCAACCCAATGGGCAGTTCTGTGCGGTCTTACAGCTCTGATCACAACCATGCTGACAAGCACATACGGAAATAGAACACTCCGTCTGATTCCATTCATCATCGGTATTCTTGCCGGATATGCTGTCGCGACAGTATTAACACTGATCGGCACATCCATTGGTGATCCTTCCATGCAGATCATCAACTTCTCCGGCATTACTGCACTGTTTGCGGATGGTATCAGCCTGAACACATTTGTTTCCCTTCCTGACTTCTCCTTCCTGCATGCTCTGGAAGGCATCAAGTCCATCGACGCTTCCTATGTCGGAACAGTCGCTGTCGCATACATTCCTGTTGCATTTGTTGTCTTTGCTGAACACATTGCCGACCATAAGAACATCTCTTCCATCATCAACCGTGATCTTCTGGAAGATCCGGGTTTAGCCAATACATTACTTGGTGATGGTGTCGGTTCCATCGTCGGTGCATTCTTCGGTGGATGCCCGAATACAACATATGGTGAGTCCGTTGCCTGCGTTGCGATTACAAGAAATGCTTCCGTCGCAACAATCAAACTTGCTGCCATTGAATGCATTCTGATTTCCTTCGTATCTCCATTTGTTGCCTTCATCTCCTCCATCCCATCCTGTGTCATGGGTGGTGTATGTATGGCACTGTATGGATTCATTGCAGTATCCGGTCTGAAGATGATTCAGCGTCTGGATCTGGATGTCAACAGAAATCTGTATGTTGTATCCACAATCCTGATCTCCGGTATCGGTGGTCTGTCCCTGACATTCGGTAATATCACAATCACATCCGTCGCCTGTGCTCTGATTCTTGGTATCATTGTCAACCTTCTGCTCAGAAAGGACCCTCGTCCTGTACCTGAACTGGAAGAAGACAGATTACCGGAAGAATAACAGTTCTTTGTGCCGTTATCCCAGCGATAACGGTTTTTTATGTTGATTTAAAATGAAGATAATTGTAGAATAAGCGCGTCAGCAATGAAAGAGAAAGAGTATCTGAAGCCATGAAAGCGATCTTTGGATGGTGTAAGCAAAGAGATGGACAGGATATTTGTAAGGCTCTGGAGCACACGACCGATCGTCCCGTTACAGACGCATAAATGAGGCGGCATAGCCGTGAATTAGGGTGGTACCACGAACAAGCTCTCGTCCCTATGGGTGAGAGCTTTTATATTTGGAGGAAATGAATATGGCAGAAGAAATGACAAAGGAAGAAAAAGCCAGAATCAAGGAAGAACGTCGTAAGGCATTTCTGGCAGCACATCCGGAGCTTGCCGCAAAGCAGGCTGAAGCAGAAAACAAGAAGGCAAAGGTAAAGCAGAAGGCAGAGCAGGTTATTTCAACAGTATCCGAAATTGCTGAAAACGATCAGATGCAGGCAAGAATCGATAAGATGAATGCATTACGTGAAATGGGTATTGATCCATTCGGACAGGCATTTGATCAGAAGGATCATGCTGCTGATATCCGTGCAGCCTATGGTGAAAAGACACTGGAAGAACTGGAAAGTGAAGCACATGAAGTATCCATTGCCGGAAGAATCATGACAAAGCGCAGAATGGGTAAGCTTGGTTTTATCCACCTGCTTGACCGTTCCGGCAGAATTCAGATTGTTGTCAACCAGAGAATTGTCGGTGATGAAATCTACAATCTGTTCAAGGCAGCTGATCTTGGTGACATCATTGGTGTCAAGGGTACAGTCATGAAGACTGCTGCTGGTGAACTTTCTGTACTCGTACAGGAATACACTCACCTGTGTAAGGCATTAAGACCACAGCCTGACAAGTTCCATGGTCTCAAGGACAAGGAAGAACGTTACAGAAGAAGATACCTGGATCTGATTCAGAATGACAGATCCCGTGAAATCGCAATTCTGCGTCCACGTATCATCCGTGCCATTCAGAGATGGATGGATGATCATGGCTACATCGAAGTGGAAACACCAATCCTGCAGCCGATCCTTGGCGGTGCAAATGCAAGACCGTTCGCAACACATCACAATGCACTGGATAAGGACTTCTATCTGCGTATCGCAACAGAACTTCCATTAAAAAGACTGATTGTCGGTGATCTGGAAAGAGTCTATGAAATCGGAAGAATCTTCCGTAATGAAGGTATGGACCTCAAGCACAATCCAGAATTCACAACAATGGAAGCATATTGTGCCTACTCTGATCTGGAAGGCATGATGGAAATGAATGAACAGCTGTTCGAATATGTTGCAATGGAAGTATTCGGAAAGACTGAATTTGAATTCATGGGCAAGACCATCAACCTCAAGGGGCCTTACAAGAGATGGAACATGGTAGATGCAGTCAAGGAAGTGACTGGTGTTGACTTCTGGCAGCCGATGAGTGTAGAGGAAGCACTGAAACTTGCTGAAGAACACAACGTCGAAGTAGCACCACACCAGCATACAGTAGGACATATTATTTCTCTGTTCTTCGATCAGTTCTGCGAAGACAAGATTGAACAGCCTACATTTGTCTATGGTCATCCAATCGAAATCTCTCCTCTTGCCAAAAAGAATCCGAAGGATCCAAGATTTACAGAAAGATTCGAACTGGAAATCATGGGAATCGAAATGGACAACGCCTTTGGCGAGCTGAACGATCCAATTGATCAAAGACAGAGATTTGAAAAGCAGCTGGAAGCAAAGGCACAGGGTGACGATGAAGCCGCAGAAATGGATGATGACTATGTTGAAGCACTTGAATATGGTCTTCCTCCAACAGGTGGAATCGGTATGGGTATTGACAGACTTGTCATGTTGATGACAGGCTGTGATTCCATCCGTGATGTACTTCTGTTCCCGACAATGAAGCCAAGAGAAGACTGATCATTCATTACAAAGACTTTGAGAAACCATGACTCAAAGTCTTTTTATTATACGGGGCAAAAATATCACCTTCTGTCTATATATACGGGGCACTTCTGCCTGTCATTTTCATGTCATTTCATTGATATCGTTTTTCACCTGTCTATATGCATCGAAGAAGATATAAACATTCTCACAGGTTCATATAATACCCCTGCTACAGCAAATACTAGCCATGTGATATGCCAGTCATGACTGAGAAAACTCCAAAGCAGATAACCCGCCGTCACAATACTCCAGTATGTACTGGAAATAATATCATTTTTCTTATTTTCTTTCCGTTTCCGTGCAGAAACGGAATACTCCTCTTCCTGCAACAGTACACTGAAACCAGATCGGATTATCGATACACAGATAATCATTCTGACACCAGAAGCAACGATCACAAGTAACAGTCCAACTGAGCCGACAACCATCACATCATTAAGTTCAAGCAGTCCTGAAGCAAGTAAAGGCACAACAGAAAGTATACACAATACAACTCCAGAAGAGATGCCCTGATGATAGGTAACCATATATCTGCTCTTTCTTTCCATGATTCTTTCCGCTACGCCAGCTTCCAGTTCATAGGATCCTGTTTTGAGAAATCTATATGGTTCTTCTTTTGCCCCACTGATTATAAACAGATAAACGGCGTATGCAATCATACCAAATAAAGCAATCAGTCCGATCAGGGCAGCAGTATTGTCAGAAAAACCGGCAATCCCCTGTTCTGCCATTGCCACAAGAACAATTAATGGTGCAGGTGAAACTATGCACAGCATTGTCGCGAAGGCAATCTTCTGTGCCTTAAGACTTCTCTGGTTCAGAAAATCCATTGCTTCTTCACGGGTGACAATTCGGATATTCTGCTGTCTTTGATCCTCTTCATTTCTGTACGATTCTCTGATTTCCCCTTTCAACAACCAGTCTGTAGTAACACCAAACAGTTCTGACATCTGAATGATTCTTTCCAGATCCGGCGTTGACTGGGAGCTTTCCCACTTTGAAACAGCCTGGCGGGATACGCCAAGTCGATATGCCAGTTCTTCCTGTGACCAGCCTTTGATTCTGCGCTGTTCTGTTATTCTTTCTGAAAGATTCATATGTTTTTCCTTCTTTCCTTGTCGCAATTATCATACTCTTTCACTGATATCTTTTTCCATCATGTGTACCTTGCAATATGTCAACTGTCCGTTGACATGTCCTGTATTCATGTAGAAAATCCATCATTTCATGATATCAAGCATCAGAAAAAGGAAGGAATGGCCAGTAACAGCCTGTTTGGACACTGCATGCCTCTGCCAGGGATGTTCCATGCTCTTCAGACAAAAGAACTGATTCACTGCGCTTACATCTTTCTTTTTCTGCAAGCGTTTTCATTTCCGCTGTTTTTCATCGATTTATCCTCTTTGTTACACATTCAGATGCAATTCCAAATATGATCTGGTGTTATGATTTCTGCAGAAAGGATCTATTCATTTATGAAAAAGAAAATCATATCATTTCTGACCATCCTGGCGATGCTGTTTGTATGGTCACCAGTCA
>JAEDEK010000095.1 GCA_016293365.1 Bulleidia sp.
GGAAGTGGAATCCTGGGCAATGGAATCTTCTCTTCCATATCGCAGAAGCTGATCATCTGGGTTTGGCTGTCATGTTGTCATACAGACAGCCTTTTTTCTGATATCTGAAAGAAATATATACATGATGATCTATCTGAAAATCATGTTAAAACTGCCTGATCGATTTCGAATGGAATGGTTCTTATATTCTCTTCAGGAATCTGCTATAATTGACAGGCTTATGACAAAGAATCTGAAAGAAATCAATGACGGACAGTTTACGGAAGGTCATGCATCTTTGATGGATGCTGTTGTGAAAAGAGTCCGTTTCTATAACAGAACAAATACAATTGCATTGGACATTGAAACTGCGGATGTCCTTCCTTTTACTGACTATTGCTGGTTATGTGAAGGTATGGAGCAGGCCACGGGTGCTTCTGTCAGTTTAAGTGTTAAAACAGATCACTCTTCCATTTCCAGTTCCGAACTGCAGAAATATATGAGTTTTTATGGCAGAAGGAATCCGGAATGTGCTGTGCTGTGTGATACTGCATTTACCCTGGATGAACAGTCCAGACAGATTTCTTTTCTTCTGCTGGATGAGATGGATGTGCAGCGCTATTCATCCTGCCTGAGTGATATTGAACAGTGGCTTACCCAGGTGGGATACAGGTCCATACAGCTGACATGTGTCGTAAAGGAAACAGTTCAGATGCAGGTAAAGGATGTTGTCATGAAGGCACCGGCGGATGTGGAAACTCCTGTTATCCAGCAAAAACCTGCACGTAAGAGCTATTACCGTACAAAGATGGAAGATTATACAAAAGTATCTTTATCAGATGTATATGAGCCGATCAGTGATATTCAGATTGAAGGTGAAATCTTTGCGATGGAAGAGATTGAAACCAGAAAGGGTATGCTGATACAATCCATGTCCATCTATGATGGTACAGATGCGATCAAGGTCAAACGCTTTGAGGGCAGAGGTACCACCAGAGAAATGATGCATGAGTACAAGACGGGAAATCGTGTTCGTATTTATGGCCGTGTTGAAAATGATAACTTTGAAAGAGATCTTGTCATGTCTGTACAGCAGATTGAAGTGCTGGAAAAACCAAAGATCAAGGACAATGCGGAAAGAAAGAGAATTGAATGGCACTGTCATACACTGATGAGTGAAATGGATGGTGTATGCGATGTACGTGAGGTTGTAAACTATGTCTTTGATCTTGGACATAGAGGTGTTGTCATTACAGATCATGCGGATGTACAGGCTTTTGCCAAAGCATATCGGGAAGGTAAAAGCTGTGCAAAGAAAGACCCGGAAAGAAACTTCAAAGTTGGATTCGGCTGCGAAATGAATATGGTCAATGACCGTCTTCTGATTGTACGTAACGCAACAGATCAGAAGATTGATGATGTGGAATACATCTGTTATGACCTTGAAACAACAGGCCTTTCCTGTTATTACGATCACATCATTGAATTCGGTGCAGTCAAGATGAAAAACCAGGCTGTCACAGACAGAATTCAGATGTTCATCAAACCACCGATTCCGATTCCCGGTTATATTACATCCAAGACAAATATCACCAATGACATGGTAAAACATGCGAAGAGTTTCAAAGATGCCGTGGATGAAATTGTAGAGTGGATTGGCGATGGTGTGCTTGTCGCACATAACGCCACATTTGATTTCCACTTTCTCAATGAAGAATTAAGAAGACTTGGAAGAGAACCTCTGACCAATACCGTCATTGATACTCTGGATCTTTCCAGAGCGGTATTACCGGATCGTAGAGCCTATCGTCTTGGCAATATTTCCAGATACTACCATGTACCATACGATGAAGAAGTGGCACACCGCGCTGACTACGATGCGGAAGCACTTGCAGGTGTATTCATCTGCCTGCTCAAAGATGCAAAGGACAGAAAGGGTGCTGTAACAATCCGTGACCTGCAGGATAAAATCCAGGATGAAGACGTATTCCGCAAGGAAAGAAGAAGCCATGTGGAAGTTGTTGTCAGAAACCAGGATGGTATGAGAGATCTGTACAAGCTTGTCACAAAATCCAATACATCTTCTCTTGCGGTGATGGGAAAAGCAACCGGTAAGGAAGGTGTGGATGTTGCAGCGGAAGCAAGAGTGCTGCGTTCGGATATTCAAAAGGCAAGAAACAATCTGCTGATTGGATCCAGCTGCCTCAATGGAGAACTGTTTGAACTTGCAGCAAATGGAGATGATGCAAGACTGAAGGAAGCCATGGCATTCTATGACTATGTGGAAGTACAGCCGTTAGGCAACTATTCCACAATGATCGCCATGAACTCTTTACCATCCGTTGATCGGTTGAAAACAGTGATCAGACGACTGATTTCCACTGCAAAGGAAATGGGAATTCCTGTGATTGCGGACAGTGATGCACATTACTGCAGACCGGAACAGAAAATATTCCGTGATGTTTATATCATGTCTCAGGGTGTAGGAGGTGCTACGCATCCACTGTACATCCGTGATGAAAACCTGAGAAGAAAAACAAAGAATCCGGATCAGCATATTCGATTGACGGGTGAGATGCTTCAGGAGTTTGCATGGCTGAATGATGAAAAGCTCATTGAAGAAATCGTTCTGGATAATCCGGAAAAACTGTTTGATCTGATTGAAGATGGAATCCATCCAGTACCGGATGGTACCTTTGCACCCCATATCGAAAACTCCGGCGACAAGCTGAGAGCGATCTGCCATAAAACAGCAAAGCGCATGTATGAGTTTGAAGGCAAGGTTCCTGATATTGTGACAGACAGACTGGATATGGAACTGGACAATATCATCCGCAATGGCTTTGATGTGCACTACTATATTGCCCATCTGCTTGTGATCAAGAGTAACCTGGATGGTTATGTTGTCGGTTCACGAGGTTCGGTTGGATCCTCCTTTACCGCCACCATGTCCGGTATTACCGAAGTCAATCCTCTGATTCCGCATTATCTGTGTCCACACTGCCACTACAGTGAGTGGATTGATGATCCGGAAGTCAAGAGCGGATTTGACCTGCCTGACAAGGTATGTCCACACTGTGGTGCCATCATGAAGGGCAATGGTCATAATATTCCATTCCAGACATTCCTTGGCTTCAATGCCGATAAGGTTCCGGATATCGACCTGAACTTCTCCAATGAATATCAATGGAGAGCTCATCAGTTCATCAAGGAAGTATTCGGAGAAAGCCATGCATTCCGTGCCGGTACCATCGGTACCGTGGCGGAAAAGACAGCTTTCGGTTATGTATCCGGTTATACCGAAAAGATGCATATCGACAATATGCGTAAACCGATGAAGGAATACCTTGCGGCTGGATGTACCAACGTCAAACGTACAACCGGTCAGCATCCAGGTGGTATTATCATCATTCCGGATGAATATGTCGCGGAAGACTTCACACCGGTACAGTACCCGGCAAATGACCCGACATCCGCATGGATGACAACGCATTACGACTTCCACGATATTCATGATAACGTGCTGAAGTTTGATATTCTTGGACATGTCGATCCGACTGCAATGCGACTGCTGCAGAACATATCAGAAGTCAAACCTCTGGATATTCCGATGAATGACCCTGAAACGCTGTCGTTATTCTATTCGGATGATGCTCTGGGAGCTGATCCAAGAGTGTATAAAAAAGAGACAGGAGCTGTCGGTTTACCGGAATTCGGTACAGCCACAACAAGAAGAGTTCTTGAGGAAACACGTCCTCACAGATTCTCTGAGCTTGTCATGATTTCCGGTCTGTCTCATGGTACAGACGTATGGGCAGGCAACGCCGAAGCACTTGTACAGGCAGGCCATCCGTTAAGTGAAACCATCGCATGTCGAGATGATATCATGACATATTTAATGGAAAAACAACTGGAGCCGATCGATGCCTTCAGAATCATGGAGGATGTCCGTAAGGGTAAGGGGCTGAAGCCTGACTATGAAGAAAAGATGAAGGCGCACAATGTCCCTGACTGGTATATTGAATCGTGTAAGAAGATCAAATACATGTTCCCTAAGGCCCATGCTGTGGCGTATGTCATGATGGCTGTCCGTATTGCATGGTACAAGGTTCATGAACCGACAAGCTTCTATATCCAGTACTTCACATTACGTGCAGATGCCTATGAAATTGAAACCATGACAAAAGGACTGGAACCGATCCGTGACCGCATGAGAGACATTCAGTCCAGAATGGCTGATCGTAACTCCGCAAACCCTGTATCCAACAAGGAAAAGGCATTGCTGAGTACTCTGGAAGTATGTGAAGAAATGGTCGCAAGAGGATATCGGATGACAAATGTACATCTGTACAAATCCTCAGCAACCCAGTTTACAACAGATCCAGACGATCCAAAAGCCATCGTACCTCCATTTACCGTGATTGACGGGCTTGGTGCAAACGTTGCCAGATCGATTGAGGAAGCAAGAAACAGGGCACCATTCCTTTCCAAGGAAGACCTTGAAAAAAGAACCCAGCTGTCCGCTACACTGATCAAGAAACTGGATATGATGGGTGTGACCGAAGGACTGTCTGAAAGAAACCAGTTATCCCTGTTCTGATCAATGCATTTCGGGCAGTATGACAATGAATGATGATGGAAGGCCTGTAACGCTTGACATGCAGTGAATTGAGAATGATAATAGTGTCAAAGCGATGAACAGGACATGACAGCCGGTGATCCACCGAAAAGAGAGGTTCCGTATGGTGAAAGGAACTGATGGATGATGGAAGTGTTACTACCTGGAAGCTGCACCCGAAAGGGATTGCCGTTGACATACGTTACATGCATACAAGAGTCCATGATGATAGGATGATTCATGGGAAACAAGGTGGTACCGCGCTGACAGGCGTCCTTATGCATAAAGGACGTCTTTTCAATTGCACGTCCTGAATAGAAAGGAATATACAGATCATGATTAACTTCAAGGAAAACGAAGCACTTGAAACACTGAATCACAGCTGTGCGCATATGATGGCACATGCTGTCAAGCACCTCTGGCCACAGGCTAAGTTCTGGGTTGGACCGGTAGTAGAAGAAGGATTCTACTACGACATCGATCTTGGTGACTATACCATCAAGGATGAAGATCTTGCCAGGATCGAAAAGGAAATGAAGAAGATTGCCAAGGATGGCAAGAGAATTGTCAGAGTCGAAATCAGCAGAGAAGAAGCTCTGGAACAGTTCAAGGATGATCCATACAAGGTAGATCTGATTTCCCGCATGGAAGAAGGCACAAACATCTCCATGTATACACAGGGTGACTATACGGATCTTTGCCGTGGTCCGCATGTCGACAATGAAAAGATGTGCAGATACTTCAAGCTGATCAAGCATTCCGGTGCTTATTGGAAGGGGGATAAGAACAACAAGGTATTACAGCGTATCTATGGTGTATGCCTTCCAACGCAGGAAGAACTGGATCGCCATCTTGCCGATCTGGAAGATGCAAAGGAAAGAGATCATCGTAAGCTTGGTAAGGATCTTTCCATGTTCATGTTCTCTGATATTGTAGGTGCAGGTTTACCAATGTACCTGCCAAATGGCTTTACGGTCAGAAGACTGTTAAGTGACTATATCATGGACAAGGAAATTGATATGGGCTATATCCATGTCATGACACCTTCTGTTGCCAGTACAAAACTCTATAAGATCTCCGGTCACTGGGATCACTATAAGGATGATATGTTCCCGGTAATGCAGGACCGCAGAGATCCGGACAATGCCTATGTATTAAGACCGATGAACTGCCCGGAACATATGATCATGTTCAAGTCAAAGCTGCATTCCTACCGTGATCTTCCGGTACGTATTGCTGAAATCGCAAATGACTTCCGTTTTGAAGCAAGCGGGGCATTGACCGGTATTGAAAGAGCACGTGCATTCACACAGAATGACTCTCATATCTTCTGCACACCGGAAATGATCAAAGATGAAATCAAGGGTGTAACAAAACTGATTCTGGATGTATACAAGGACTTCGGTTTTGAAAACTATTCCTTCCGTCTTTCCTTAAGAGATCCGGAAAACAAGGAAAAGTATTTCGGACATGATGAACTGTGGGAAAAAAGTGAAAAACAGCTCAGAGAAGTATTAAAGGAAATGAATGTTCCATACTACGAAGCACTGGGTGAAGCTGCATTCTATGGTCCGAAGATTGACGTACAGGTAAAGAGTGCCATCGGTCATGATGTCACATTATCCACCATCCAGCTTGACTATCAGCTGCCGGAAAGATTTGAACTGGAATATATCAGCAATGATGGCTCCAGACAAAGACCGGTTGTCATTCATAGAGCGATTCTTGGTTCTCTGGATCGTTTCATTGCCTTCCTTCTGGAAGAAACAAAGGGTATCCTGCCATTATGGTTATCTCCAAAGCAGGCAGTCATCATTCCGGTATCACCGGAAGCCCATGGTGCATATGCAAGGAAAGTATATGCAGATCTGAAGGCAATGGGCATCAGATGTTCTGTCGATGACCGTAATGAAAAGCTTGGCTATCGTATCAGAGAAGCCCAGACAGGTAAGACACCGATTCAGATTGTCGTAGGTGATGGTGAAGTTGAATCCAATGGCGTAACCGTCAGAAGATATGGAAGCAAAGAACAGACAAAGATGAGCGCAGAAGACTTCTATAAGGTACTGCGTGAAGAAATCGCTTCCAAAAAATAAGCACAGATAACAGATGTACAGGTGCAATGTGAGCACATTTCCCCTGTATCATGTCATTGTTGTAGCAATGAAGTAACATTTTTTATGTAAAGCCGTTCAATATTATTAAGAATTATTCAAAGATGAACGTACCTGAGCGGTAATATAAAAAATGATGTGCATAATGTGCATAATATCGGTAAAACCGCTGTACATCCATAAAATAGGTAATGTGATTTCGTTGTTACATGAGCGTAACAGTGAAACCAGGATCAGAACCGGGATGGATCAACCGGTAGAGAAGATGTATTGATTCATGAGAGTTTATGACTGTAGACCATACAGTCTTTTTTTTTGTAAACTGATTTCCGCAATATTTGCAACGCATCATTCCGCAGTATGGAGAGTACAGGTCTGCCTGTGTTTTTCACACAACCTGTATCTGCCGTGCTGTGGAATTTTTTCCGTTTATATCTTTTTTATATATCAAAACAGGGGAATATATACAGGGGAACAGT
>JAEDEK010000004.1 GCA_016293365.1 Bulleidia sp.
GTTCTGAACACATTTCAAAGTGGAATTTACTTTTTCAATTCAGCTTTTTTTATTCTTTTAGCGATATGAACCACTGCTTACCGTTCTTCAATGACATACCGATCCTGTTTTTCTTCAAAAATACATATACAGATTTTCAACATGGGATTCAATCACCCGTCTGTACCAGTAAGCTGATTTCTTTTTCATCCATTTCAATGTGCCATTTCCAGGATTATCCCGGAATAAAGAAATAAAGCAGTAACAACCAGCTGAATTGCTGATCAGTTACTGCTTTTATTCAGCAGGGGTAGAGAGAATCGAACTCCCATCAGCGGTTTTGGAGACCGATGTACTACCATTGTACGATACCCCTATAAATAAAAAGTGACGAGTACGGGATTCGAACCCGTGAATGCCGCCGTGAAAGGGCAGTGTGTTAAGCCGCTTCACCAACTCGCCATGTGCTCAAATAATATACCACAGGTATTTAGATGATGCAAGATATAACAGCACAAAAAGTTGTTTTCAACGTGCTTTTTCTGCAGATCTCAAAAATTCACACATTTTGTCCGATTACTGTATATCCAGTTCTCTTTTGTATATATACAATAATAACGAGGTATATTCTTATGATACGAATGGTAATTGCCCTGTTTCTGATCCTTGCCATGGTGGCGGCATTCTATTTTTCTACTCCTCGCGTCCACTCCCCTCTGCATGAAACATTCTCCATACTGCTTGTTGCGGTACTGTCTCATCTTATCCTGGATACAATCACAGTATTCAACGTCAACAATCTGGAACTTGTGCCAGTATTTCTAAACGACACGATACACCGGCTGTTTATCGGTACTCTGATCATCGTGGAATATCTGTTCTACCAGTATATGTCCAACCTGATTCAGGAAGACGCGGGAAAACTGACATTCCTGGATCATATCGCAAAATTCTTTCTGATCGTCTTTGAAACCGGAGTTCTTACCCTTCCAATTCACTATGCAGTGACTCCTGAGGGAAACTATTCGGATGGAATTCATGCCAACCTGTGCTATATCGGTGTTGCATTCTATATCACACTGTGCATCTGGATGCTGATACGTCATCATAAAAAGATCCGTCTGATTGCCGGCAGTACCATAACAGCAGCTCTGTTGATAGAAATCATCGTATGTATCATTCAAGGGCTGCATCCGGCGTGGCTGATCAGCGGCATGGGAATCACTCTTGTCACAATGACTTTCTATCTGATTCTGGAAAACCCGGATAAACTGCGTGCAGAACTGATCGAGCAGAAAATGTCCATGTTGTATCTGAAAAGTCAGGTCAATCCTCACTTCCTGTACAACACACTGGATTCCATCCGTATTCAGGCACAGCTGGATGGAGATGAAAAAGTCGCTCACCTGTTGATGAGACTTGTTGATTTCTTCCGACTGAATGTAAAATCCGATCAGCAGATGGTCACACTGGATCATGAAATGGAACTGATTGATGCCTATATGGAACTGATGTGTACACGTTATCCGTCACTTACTTATATTAATGAGTGTCCGGAAAATCTGCTTGACTATGTCGTGCCGAACTTCATTCTTCAGCCTCTTGTTGAAAACAGTCTTCTTCATGGGCTGAAAAACAAAGGATACCAGGGAACTGTACGTGTCTGCGTTGAACAGCTCGATGATACGCAGCTGGAAATCCGGATCGAGGATAATGGCAGCGGATTCAGCGATGAAGTACGTGAGAAGATCAATGGGTCTTTGCTGTTATGGAAAAAACAGAGCGAAAAAACAGAAGGTAACCATATCGGTATTTCCAATGTGCAGAGAAGAATTCATCTGCTGTGTGGAAAAGAATATGGTCTGAGTTACAGTGAAAACACAGATGGTGGTGTGACAGCTCATATCAGACTGCCTCTGACAATGGAGGAATTTTTATGAACAGACTGCGTGTACTGCTTGTCGATGATGAAATCATGATCCGGGAAGGATTCAAAAAACTGTTCAACTGGGAAGAACATGACTGCCAGGTCATTGATGAAGCCGCAGATGGGGCACAGGCACTCAACAAAATTGATTCCCTTGTACCGGATCTGGTCATCATGGATATCAATCTTCCGCTCATCAACGGTCTCAAGGTCATCCAGCAGGCCAAGGCAAGACATCCAGACATGGCTTTCATTATTGTATCCGGCTATGATGATTTTGCCTGGTGCAGAGAAGCTCTGCGTCTGCAGATTACCGATTATATTCTGAAACCTGTTGATTATGAGGAATTCGGGCACTGTATCGACAGCCTGAAAATCAGTCTGTTCGAAAACAGAGTTTCCCATCAGGAAACGCATCATGGTGAACCAAGACCGATTCTGAAGATTACATCCTTCCTGCAGGAACATCTGTCAGAAGAGATTTCCCTCTCCCTTCTCTCTCAGCAGTTTCATCTGAATCCACAGTATATTTCACAGCTGTTCCGCAGTGAAATAGGCGTCAACTTTCTGACATATCTGACCGATATCCGTCTGGGGCACGCCAGAAAACTGCTGATCTCAACAGATCTTTCCATCACGGATATCGCCATGGAATCCGGATACAGTGATTATCGTGTCTTTACGAAAGTATTCAAAAAAGCAGAAGGCATTACCCCTTCCCGATATCGTCATGAATTTACCCACACTCAGGAACATCACTGATGTTCCTTTTTTCTTCTCTCCATTTCTTCAAAATGGAAAATTACAGCATTCCTGTCTGCCATTTTCACTCTATATTCCCAATGGATCTGAAACTATACTGCTGATATCAGATTTTTCTGAATACCATAAGAAGACAGATATATCGTTTCTTTAAAACTGACACATCCTGCTGTATTTCCTGCCTGTCAGAGTATTCGGGATTTCTGTAAACTGTAATCATCAAAAAAAGGAGATAACCTTTATGGAAGAAAACAGAACAAAAGCATCCGCACTTCTGACCTGTGCGGGAACACTGCTGCTGATTGCCGGTGTATTAATGGGTATCTCAGTACGTATTGCCTATGGAGGCATGTTATGGGCTGGTGCTTCAACAATGTTCTTTGCGGCATACAACATGAAAAAGGAAGGTAACTGATATGACACGTAAACTATATAAATCCAGAAATGACCGTATGATCGGTGGCGTATGCGGTGGTATCGCAGAATATTTCGACATTGATTCCACACTTGTAAGACTTGGTTTAGTCGTCTTCTGTGCAGTTGGCGGAAGCGGATTCATTGCCTATCTGCTGGCAATGATCATCATTCCATTCAGTCCGCAGTTTTAAGGAGTGTCCACGAAATGATTGAAATCAGACACCTGAGTAAAAGCTATGGAAAACTGAAGGCAGTCAATGATCTTTCATTCACTGTTCCCAAAGGACAGATGTTCGGTTTCCTTGGCATCAATGGTGCAGGTAAATCCACAGTGTTCAATATGATCTGTGGCCTGCTCAATCAGGATGAAGGAACCATCCGGATCAACGGAATGGAATCGGAGCGCAACAGAGAAATCCTTCATCATATGATCGGTGCCGTCTATCAGTATTCTGCACTGGATGGACCTTTAACCGTCAGGGAAAACCTGAAAAGCAGAGTTGCTCTTTACGGAATCCACGGAAAGACCTTTACCCATCGACTGGAAGATCTTGCAGATCAAATGGACTTTATGGATTATCTCGACCGCCCGCTTAACAGACTCTCCGGCGGACAGAAACGTAGAGTAGATATCGCAAGAGCTCTATTCCACCACCCGAAACTGCTGATTCTGGACGAACCAACAACCGGGCTTGACCCTTCTACCCGCACCATCATCTGGAACATGATCGAACAAGTGCGGAACGAAGAAGAAATGGCAGTTATATTGACAACCCATTACATGGAAGAAGCTGCTGTATGCGATCAGATTGTCATCATTGATCATGGTGAAAAGATCGCAGAAGGAACACCATTACAGCTGAAAAACACATATGTCAAAGATCATATCAGTCTGTATGGTGTGGATGAGGAAACAGTAAAGACACTACATGTTCCTTATGCACCGATTCCCGATGGCTGGGATATTCCTGTTGACCATACTTCATTGGCAACAGGTCTGATCTGCGCACATCCGGATGTATTCCATGACTATGAATTAATCAAAGGCAGAATGGACGATGTATTCCTGGCAGTAACAGGTACATCCCTGCCAGGAGGTAAAAAATGAACAGACAGATGATACTGATTCTGTTAAGTGCACTTGTATGCATGGGACTGTGTATCTTTACAGATCTGAATGATGGCCTGTTTCTCCCGCTGGGACTGGGCTTATGTGCATTGGGTAATCTTCTGAATATTCTGTATCGCAGAAAGGATGAAAGAATTTCATGAAGACACTGCACGCATTAACCATGCGGAATATCCGCATGTATTTCAAGGATAGAGGAATGTTTCTGACTTCACTCATCACACCCCTCATCCTGCTTGTGCTGTGCAGCACATTTCTGAAAAACATCTTTGATCAGACCTTTGCTGATGCGTTTACTTCAATCGGAATGCAGGTATCACAGGATCTGATCAATGGTTGCTCCGGTGGTCAGATGGTATCCTCCCTGCTTTCGGTCAGCTGCGTTACAGTGGTATTCTGCTGTAATCTGCTGATGGTACAGGATCGTGCCAACCTGTCCGATCGTGATCTGAAGATTTCCCCGGTATCCTCCGGTACCATCGCCTTATCGTATTTCCTTGCAGCATTTATCTCATCCTGGCTGATCTGTCTGTGTGCAGAAATGTTCTGCCTGATCTATCTATACTTTACCGGCTGGTATATGACAGCGATGGACGTCGTTCTTGTGACAGCTGATGTTACCCTGCTTGTTGTTTTCGGCACGGCTCTTTCCTCCTTATGCAGTGCACCGTTAAAAACACAGGGACAGGCATCAGCTCTGGGAACGATCATTTCTGCCGGTTATGGTTTCATCTGTGGTGCCTATATGCCGATATCCCAGTTTACAAAAGGAATCCGTGATGTGGTAACCCTGTTACCAGGTACGTATGGCACATCCCTCATCCGCAACCGGATCATGCATGGTGTATTCCTTGAAATGGAAAACCTGAATGTACCGGAAGCAATGATCACTGGCCTGAAAGACAGCATTGATGTCAATCTGTACTTTAACAGTTCGGCAGTATCCACAACCTCAATGACCATGATTGTTGTGGTTGCGATTGTCATTCTGCTTGCTGCATATATGGTGGTATGGCATGTCACATATCAGAATGTATAAAGCAATCGCACTGATTGTTTCTTCTCTTCTTGCAGGATGTACATTTCTGACCGGCTCCATGGATATTACCGCAACCAATGATCGCATCATGGTAGAAATGGATCATGCAACCGGTACAGCCAGACAGTGTTTTCAACTGAACAGTGATCAGGATATCCGTATCTCCTTCATCGATCTGAGTGGAAATACGAAGATTCAGCTCATTGACCCTGAAGAGAATGTCATCTATGAAGGAAATGAAACCGCTATCCATGACTTTACATGTCAGAGTACCACAACCGGTGAATATGAACTGATTGTAGAAGCAGGCGGTACAAATGGTACCATCCTTCTCATATTTCCTTGATGAACTGCATCACCTGATACGCAATTCCGCGACGTAACCTGAATTCAGGATCAATCGCGGATTTTTCTGTCCCTTCTTTCCTGCATAATGAAAGCAAAGGATTACTCATACATCAACTGTTCTGTTATTCCTGCAGAACCAGGATGATTCCTATGCGGAATGTTTTCTTCCATTCTGCAAACCTCCATTTTCTTCTCTCCAGTCTTATATTTCATATACCGGGACACACATCCGGGTTATTTCATTGATGTATTATAAAACAGAGCGGCCCGCTCTGTTTTACTCATATACCGTTTCGGATGGTGCATCTTCCTTTGGCAAAGCCTTGAATGTTGTAAACAGCTTTCCAAGCAGTACACCGTCTGAAGCAATCCATGCGATGATTTCCGCCAGGAAAAATGCATCTGTGCCAAAGATGGCAGTACCGAAGAACACAGTTGCCACTCTGCCAGCCAGCTCAGCAATACCTGACAGCATCGGCGTAATCGTATCTCCGAATCCCTGTAATGTGCATCTTGCGATATGCAGTGTATACAGCACAGGCAGACCAAGATTCAGTATGACAAGATACCTTCTGGCATACATACCTGCTTCAACCACGCTCTGCCCTTCACCATTCAGAAACATTTGGGTTAATGGATAGCGTAACAGTATGATCGTGACACCAATCAATACCGAAGTGAACAGTGCAATCCACACAGCATCCCAAAAGCCTCTTCGCACACGTCTGAACTGCCTTGCTCCAGCATTCTGGCCAATGTAGGTAACCATCGCAAATCCATAAGCCACCGCAGCCAGTTCCAATGCTGCATACAGTTTGTTTGTTGCGGTATAACCGGCAATAAAACTGATCGAGTTCAGGTTGACGCGTGATTGAATGATCATACCTCCACCGGAGATCATCATATTCTGAAGCATCATCGGAATGCACAGAGATAACAGTCTGATATTCAAACCTTCCACTCTCCCGAAATCTTCCTTTTTCGGATGGAAACATGGCAGTTTCAGCATTGTAAGCAGACAGACAAGCCCACCACATCCCTGGGCAATGACAGTCGCTACAGCAGCACCGGCAATTCCAAATCCAAGCACAGGTACAAACAGAAGATCCAGACCGATATTGACGAATGCTGCCATGACCATCGCAAATAACGGAGTACGAGAATTGCCGAAAGCGCGAAGCACAGCAGAACAGTAGTTCAGAAGCATTGCCATCGCAAGACCGGAAAACTTGAAGAACAGATACTCCTTTGTCATCGGTGCGATTTCAGAAGGTGTCTGCAGAAGTAAAATCACAAGGTCCAGACTTCCAACAGAAATTACCGTAGCCAATACCGTAATGATGGTTACAAGAATCAGGCTGTGGGCAATTGTTTTCTGCAGGGATTTTTCATCCCCTGCCCCAAACTGCTGTGCCATCAGGATGGCAAACCCCTGTCCTGCAGACTGAATCACGGAAATGATCATGTAGTCATACCAGTCTGCACTGCCTAAAGCAGATAAGGCATTCATCCCTAAAGATCGGCTGATGATCAGGGAATCGGTAATGGTATAAAACTGCTGAAAAACGTTACCAAGCATCAGTGGTAACGCAAACAGAAAAATCAGTTTTGCAGGGGAACCTTTGGTTAGAGATTTCACAGCGCTCATAAATCACCTCACTGCAGTGGTCTGACCCTTTTAATCGCCACTGTTGCAACATAACCTGTCAGGATACCGACCGGAACGGATAACAGGATGAAATACGGCAGAGTTGTCAGCATCATTGCCTGCTTGTAGAAGTTCATGACCACAAGCACCTGGCCGGTTGAGTGGGCAATCGCACTCAATACAGAAGTAAAGATCACAGAGCTTTTCAGCATATTTCCAAGCAGCAGTGCCAGCGTGGACAAACATACCCCACCAAGAGAAATCCAGAAGGTGGAACCAAGGAAAGTACCGGATAACAAAGATCCGATCAGCACACGCATCAGATTGACGGAAATCATGGATTTCACCCCAAGTACCTTCCATGTGATCAGCGCAATGATATTGGCAAGGCCAACACGGAATACACCGAATAATGGTGGTATCATTGCGGTTTCCAGAAGATTCAGAGCAATGGCCATAGCCGACAGCAGTGCCAGATATGTCAGGTGTCTGTTTTTATGCAGTGTGTTCATTGTTCCAGATATCCTTCCACCCATTGTGAAGTCGCAATAAAGATGTTGTTTGGAATGCATGTAATCGGCATGAAGCCTGTTCCATCATCCCAGCCCATCTGAAAACAATTCTGGTTTGGACACTCAACATGTTCCACATGCCATCTGCCATCCTTTACTTCCACCGTCATCTCACCATAATCACCGGTTACGGTATATTCAGCATCCACTCCGGAATCAAACCACTGGGCAACGCCATTGCGATGAACAATCGCAACCCACTGGCCAGTCGGCGTTTCTTTCGGTGTAGCATTCGGATCACTATCCGTTTCTTTATTCAGCAGTTTCATGCCGAGTACAGCACACAGGCAGACAATCACAACGCCAATAATAATCAATATTTCTTTTCTTTTCATAACGTGTCCATTCTAACACTGTTTTCCAAAATAAAGAACAGGTCATTCCTGTTCTTTCTGACAATTCAGTATTTCATCAATTGCTTCCACATATCCGATCGGTCCATGACCCTTGATCTGGGCAATGCAGTAAGGTGCTTCATAGGAAATATGACGGAACTGCTCTCTTGCGTTGATATCGGAAATATGAACTTCCACAACCGGAAGCGGTGCGATTGCCTTCACCGCATCTGCCAATGCAATACTTGTATGGGTGTAGGCACCGGGATTGATGACAATTCCATCATACTGACGGAAATAGGCTTCCTGCACCCAGTCAACAAGATCTCCTTCATGATTGGACTGACGGCAGTCAACTTCAACATCTCTTTTCGCTGCTTCAGCCTGAATCAGAGAAATAATACCCTGATAGGAAAGTGTACCATAGATATTCTTTTCACGGATACCGACCATATTCAGATTCGGTCCATTGAGTACCATGATTCTTTTTTTCATTTCTTTTCCTCCTTCACATCAAACTGTTTTCTTCTTTGTGTGGAGATGATCATTTTCTGCTTCATTGTTTCCACATCTTCCTCTTCAATCAGCTTCGCAAATGCATTCATCTCATCTGTAAATACCTGAATCTCATGAATCAGATTTTCCTTGTTGAGGATAAACAGTTCCGGCCACATATCTTCATTGATACTGGCAATGCGGGTCAGATCACGGAAAGAGTCCCCCGTATATTCCTTCAGATGTGTATTGTCTGATGCATTCATCAGCGATACCGCAATGACATGGGTCAGCTGGGAAAGAAAACCGATCATCCGGTCATGTTCCTGTGCACTCAGACATGTAATCTTTCGAAACCCGAGTATTTCCGCGAGCTGGCGGGCTGTTTCCACAGCCGAAGGCGTGTTGTTTTCATCTGGAACAATGATGAAGTTTGCATTTTCAAAGCGTGAAGAATCCGCATAATGAATTCCTCTGGATTCTCTTCCAGCCATTGGATGACATGCGATAAACTCAACATCATCCGGTAACAATGCATTGATCTGGCCGATGATTTTCTGCTTGACACCTGTGACATCACTTAAAAGACATCCTGGTTTCAGATATTTCCCGTTTTCACGGATCCATTCTGTAAAGACATGCGGATACAGACAGCAGATGACAATATCGGCATCCCTCATGACAGAAGGATCTGTACTTCCTTCTGTAATCCATCCCATTTCCTTTGCGTAGACAAGTGTTTCTTCATCGATATCGATTCCTGTAATCGCATATCCATGCTTTGATAAAGCCTGTACATAGCTGCCGCCCAGAACACCAAGTCCCACCACAGCAAATTTCGTCTTCGCATCAATCATGAATTTCACACTCCATTCCGCAGGCTTTAAAATCCTCAAAGAAATACGGATAGCTCTTTGAAACAGCCTGTGCCCCCTCAATGATACATCCATCACTTAAGGATGCAAGCACAGAAAGCGCCATGACAATACGATGATCATTATGCCCATGCAGAATCACATTCTCGTTCAGTCCGGTTTTCCCGTTTATGGTTACCATATCATCGGATGATGATATCTTGCAGCCAAGTTTACGCAGCTCCTCTTCCATACAGGCAATACGGTCACTTTCCTTGATACGGAGTCTACCACATCCGGTAAATACGGAAGTTCCTTCCAGCTGTGTTGCCAGAGCAAACAAAGCAGGTCCCAGATCCGGACAGTTGGAAAGATCAGCAGTGATTGCCTGATTCCGATCACCCCGAAACAGATATCCTCTTTCTGTCATCTGCACTTCTGCACCAGTCTGTAAAGCAAAATCAATGATAACATGATCTCCCTGCATGGAATCATGAGATACGTTACCGACTTCCACTGTCGCTCCATGTATCAGTGCCATTTCCGCAAAGAATGCCATCTGGGAATCATCCCCTTCCACTGTTGTCTCAAAACTGTGGTAAGCCTGATTGCCTGGAATATATAAAACATCATCTTTCAGCTGTGCCTGAACTCCAGCCTTGCGCAATGCCTCAATGGTCAGAGTCACATAGGAACTGGATTCAAAAGGTGCCAGAATCTGAATGATGGAGTCCTCTTTACATAAAGGTAACGCAAACAGCAGACCACTGAAGAACTGAGATGATACATCCCCAGGCAGACTGAAGTGACCACCATGCAGAGGCCCTTTCACCTTCAGAAAAGATCCATCCATGATAAACTGCATTCCTTCTTTGGTAAACAGTTCTTCATAGACAGTCTGAGGACGTTCCATCAGCTTACCATGACCGGTAAATACCGTTTCTTCCTCCAGCAAGGCAAATACAGGTATCAGAAAGCGCAGTGTACTGCCGGATTCCCCGCAGTCAACGATCCCCTGAGCACAATGGAGGCTGCCTGCTCCTGTTACCCGGATGGTATCCCCATCCACTTCAAAACATGCCCCCAAAGCAGACATGGCACGCATGGTGGCTTCAATATCTTTGGAGATGGCTACACCATGAATCACGGAAATCCCATCTGCCAGAGAAGCTGTAATCAGCGCACGATGCGAAAGAGATTTGGAAGATGGGAGACTGACAAAGGCCCCTTCCTCCACATTACAGCGATGAATCTGTACCTGCATTACATCTGCCTTCCAACTGCTTCAGCTACCTTACGGCACTTTCTGATCAGTTCCTGGAATTTTTCAGGTTTGAGGCACTGTGCACCATCACTCCATGCCTGATCCGGATGATCATGCACTTCAATAATCAGACCGTCTGCTCCTGCAGCAACAGCTGCCAGTGACACGGATTCAATCAGTTTCCAGTCACCTGTTGCATGAGATGGGTCGATGATGATCGGCAGATGAGTTCTTTCCTTGATGATCGGAACGACTGCCAGGTCCATTGTATTTCTTGTGTACTTTTCAAATGTACGAATACCTCTTTCACACAGAATGACATTCGGGTTACCGGAAGCCATGATGTATTCTGCAGACATGATCCATTCCTCTATGGTTGCTGACATACCACGCTTGAGCAGAATCGGCTTGTTGACATGACCTACCGCCTTGAGCAGATCAAAGTTCTGCATGTTTCTGGCACCGATCTGAATCAGATCCACATTCTCAACAAATTCATCAATCTTATCAGCACTCATCAGTTCAGATACAATCGGAAGCCCTGTTCTGTTCCTTGCTTCCGCCATATCCAGAATACCCTCATAACCAAGTCCCTGGAATGCATATGGAGAAGTTCTTGGCTTGTATGCACCACCTCTGATCATCTGTGCACCACATTCCCTGACTTCTTCACCAATGCGACAGATCATATCTCTGTTTTCAACAGAGCATGGACCACCGATGACGACAATCGGAGAAGTACCCCCGACTTTCACGCCACCTACATCCACAACCGTATCTTCTGGATGGAACATACGGTTGGCAAGTTTATATGGTGCAGATACTCTTTGTACATTGGCAACACATCTGTTGGCGAGAATGTCTCTGTCATTGATATGAGCTGTATCACCGACAATACCCCATACGTTATATTCTTCACCTTCAATGACATTGACTCTCAGGCCCTTTTCATCAAACCCTTCACGCAGTCTTTCAAGTTCCTTTGCGGAAGCATCCTTCTTCATTGTAATAATCATAACTTTTTCTCCTTTAAACCTGTTTTTTCCATGATTGTACGGATACAGTCTTCGACGGTTCCGTTATTTTCCACGATGATATCGCTGTACATCCGATACAGCGGACGTCTTTGTTCGTACAGTGTTTTCAGTTGATCGTTATTGGAAGCAAGCGGACGATCACTTGTGGAGTACAGTTTATCCAGATCACGATCAATCCAGACAACCGTTCCGTTTCTGCTTAAGGCTTCCATGGTAGCCGCGGTTTTGATGACACCTCCACCACAACTGATGATTTCACCGGTTCCTGTACTGTGTGCTTCAGCCGTTTCCGTTTCCATCTTTCTGAAGCTTTCTTCTCCGTGCAATGCAAACCAGTCTGCGATCGGCATTCCGATTTCTGCCACGATTTCCTGATCCATCTCCACAACATTTCTGCCTGTTATTTCACCAAGCAATGCGGAGATTGTTGTTTTTCCACTTGTCGGCATCCCGATCAGAACAATATTTCTTCTTTCCTGAAGGAGTGCATTCATACATGGGACACATAAACCTGCATCCATATCCCGATCCAGGAAATACCTGTCTGCGGCAATTGCCTGTCGTACCAGCATCTCAAATCCACCAAGATATGGAATTCCAAGCCGTTTTGCCTCAAAACACAGCTTTGTGCACAACGGATTGGCAATGATGTCGATGACATAGCTCAGATTTGTAAAACAGGTCAGATTCACCGGTGTACGATCCACCTGTGGGGCCATGCCGACCGGTGTGGCATTGACAAGTATTTCATAAGTATGCTGTGTGTCAAGCAGCGTTTCATATGTAATGGAGTCAGGTTTTTCAGATCTGGATACCGTAACAGGGATACCTCCAAGACTGATGATCGCCTCTACCACTGCTTTTGATGCACCTCCGGTTCCCAGTACCGCCACACGTTTCCCCTTAACAGGTACCTGATGTGCCACAAGCATGTCACGAAACCCTTCATAGTCTGTATTACAGCCGATCAGTTTCCCATTGCGGTTGACAATACAGTTGACGGCTCCGATCTTTTTTGTCCACTCTTCCAGCTCATCCAGATAGGGAATGACATCCTGTTTATAGGGGATGGTTACATTCAACCCATCGAAATCCCTGCTTTCAAGAAATGGTCCAAGTTCTTTTTTTTCAAGTGGAATCAGACTGTAGTCTTCATGAATAAGCCAGCCATGTATAGCTGCAGACCAGCTGTGCCCAAGAGGCATGCCGATTAATCCAAGTTTCATTGTCCCTTCCTCCAGTCAATCTGTCCGAATCTTGTTACCAGTGCATCTGCAATTACCAGTGCACTCATCGCATCCTGTACCACTCTTGCACGATGGATGATTGCCGGATCATGTCTGCCGTGGATTTCCACCTCCACATTCTTTCCTTCTGTGAAGCTGACTGTCTTCTGTTTGCGGGCAATGGAAGGCGTCGGCTTGATGACGGTTGAAAACAGGACAGGCATTCCATTGGTAATACCTCCATTGATACCACCGTTATTGTTGGTTACGGTTGTTACCTTACCATCTTTCATTTCAAATGGATCATTTGCTTCAGATCCTCTCATTTCCGCAAAGTCAAACCCTTTGCCGAACTGGATTCCCTTGACAGCCGGGATGGAGAACATGGCATGAGCAATCATGCTTTCCAGAGAATCAAATTCCGGATCTCCAAGTCCTGATGGTAGATGAACAACCGCTGTTTCCAGGATGCCACCAACCGAATCCAGATCCATTCTGGCTTTTTCAATCTCCTGAACCATGACTTCTTCCTTTGTTTCATCCAGCACAGCAAATCTTCTGCTGTTGAGCAATGCGATTTCCTGATCAAGATCCGCTTCATTCCACTTCCGGTCACAGATACCATGCAGGGAAGCAATATGGGTTCCAATGGCAATTCCTCTTTCCTTTAACATGCACATGCATAACGCACCTGCTGCCACCATGACTGCAGTAAGCCTGCCGGAAAAATGACCGCCGCCTCGTGCATCTTCAAAGCCAAGATAATGAACATGACCTGTATAATCTGCATGTCCTGGTCTGGCAATGCCGGCAAGGGCATTGTAATCACCGGAATGCTGTGATTTATTCGCAATGACAAAGGCAATCGGTGTTCCTTCACTCACACCGTTTTTAATGCCGGACAGAAACTCCGGGATATCTGCCTCCTGACGTCCTGTGGAAATGGTGCCGGCAGCTCGTCGCTTTGACATCATATCTTCAATCAGTTCTTCATCAATTCTGACCCCTGCAGGAAATCCATCCAGTACACCACCGATGGCTTTTCCATGTGATTCCCCAAACAGTGTCAGCGTCAGATTGTTTCCGATGACATTTTTCATAAGCCGATTTTCTTCCCCGCTTTCTCATATGTCCACTCCTGCAGGTAACCATGACCGATTTCATCCACCTGCACGATTGTGATTGTATCGTGATTGCTTTTCTTGTCCGATTTCATCAGTGAGATGATTTCTTCTGGATCATACTGACACTCCGTCGGTAAAGAAAGCCTCTTCAATACTTTCTCAGTCCGTTCGATCAGCTGTGGATTCTCCATCACCGCCAGCATGCCAAGCCCCACACATTCACCATGATAATAACCGTTCATCCCAAACGAGGACTCAAAGGCATGACCATAGGAATGACCGAAATTCAACAGTTTTCTTTCTCCTGTTTCCTTCTCATCATGTTCCACAATGTTCTTTTTGATCATCAGGCAGCGCGCAATGATTTCATCCAGATGATCTTTCCATTCATCTGTTTCAAACAGTTCAAACAGCTGCGCATCTGCAATCAGTCCCTCTTTTACCGCTTCCGCAAGTCCATTATGGAAATGCCTTGGTGTTAAAGTGGATAACAGATCTGGATCCACAAGTACCATATCCGGCTGTAAAAAGGCACCGACACAGTTTTTCACCCCATTGAAATCAATGGCTGTCTTTCCTCCGATACTGGAATCGATCTGAGACAGTGTGGTTGTAGGGATATTGATATAGTGAATACCACGCATGTAGATTGCCGCAGCAAATCCTGCCATGTCACCGACCACGCCACCGCCTAAGGCAATGACCGTATCTTTTCTGGAAAGGTGTGCCTCCTGCATGGCTTTCAATATTTCCTGTAATGTATCAAAGTTTTTATGCGGTTCTCCATTTTCAAAAACATACATGCCCGCTTCAGGATACTGCTGATGCAGGATGTTCTGATACTGTTTTGGGACACCATCATCTGATACGATGAATACATGTCCTTCTCTGCCGATATATTCCTTAGCATGGTTGAGGATGCCTCTTTCCATGTAAATCGGATATGCTGCACTTGCTGCGTGAACTTCTATCTTCATCTGTTTTCCTCCGGTAAGATGTAAAAAGCCATATGGCATCATCCACATGGCTTTGTTTGTATTTCCATCTCAGATAATGCCTTATTCACAATGAAACGGGCAATATCTGTTGCCCTGTTTATCTAAAGTAAAAAAAGTAATATCTGTAAGAATAGCTCTTCATATCTTTTTCCTGAACACTGTAATTCTATCACAGTAGCAAATCAAAACAAACATTTATTTTCTGAAAATATTTTCATGAGATTTATAACAGCCGAATACCTTCGTATATTCACATCTGACATCCAGTTCATGAATGACATTGCGGATCTCACGGTTTCTGATATTTCCTTTGAAATCGATATAGAACATGTACTGGAATGGTGTATCCGGAATCGGACGGGATTCCAGACGTACAATATCAATACCGTTTTTGGCAAGAATTCCCAGTACGTTATAAAGTGCACCGGAATGATTGCGCAGGATGAACATCATGGAAATCTTGTCCGCATCTTCCGCCACAGACTCCGTATGACTCATGACAAGAAACCTTGTCATATTACGAGTAGAATCCTGCACCGATTTCAGCAGAGATTCCATTCCGTAATATTCAGCTGCTCTCCAGCTGGCAAGTGCAGCTTTTTTGTGGTCATTGCATTGTCTGACATAAGCAACAGCAGCTGCAGTATCCTGATATGCCATGGATCTACATCCTGGATGTTCCGCAAAAAAACGACCGCATTGACTCAATGCTTCCGGATGACTGTATACCTCTTCAATCTCATCGACAGTTGTTCCCGGACATACAACCAGATCTTCCGTAATCGGAACATTGATCTCTCCAACTGCATAAATGTTATAGTCTCTGAATCGATCATATGTTCTGGATATGATACCGGTTGTGGTATTTTCTACCGGAATCAGAGCATAATCGATTTCTTTCTGGTCCAGTGCTTCAAACAAGGACGGAAAATTCCTGAATCCGACCTGTTCAAATTCCACACCTTCAAAATATGTCAATGCAGCGATTTCACTGTACGTACCATGATTTCCCTGATAACCGACCTTCATAAAACACCTCTCCAAAGTTATAATAATTCTATTATGTCAGAAAAGAATTCTCAACTGAAAAAAAGATGTGTACAGCTGATCGGATATGTTCTCATTCCGGTTCTGTTATGGGTAACCTATCGATTCACTGATATGGCAGACATCAACTTCACAGGAGTGATTAACAGAGAAAACGGATGGATCATGAAAATCGGCGGGTTGTGTTTATGGGCCTGGTTCAACGTATTACTGATTCCAATCACCAGAATACTGCCTCATCAGAAACATTGGATTGCTTTCATGGATCTTCTGGCAGTGCTCACAATGGTCATCCCCTATCACACCCAGGCAGATCTGTTGTCCAATCTGCATGTGTTATGTGCCAATGGAACACTGTTTGTATTCAATTATATTGTGATCTTCAGCAGTCTTCATTCGCTTTCAAAACTTCGGCTGTATTTCATGTTTGTCCTGCCTTCCTTCCTGCTGATTCTGACAACAATGTCCATCAATGGTCTTTGTGAAACGGTTTATGCCTGGGGCATCAGCGTTTACCTGACGCATGCAAATATAAAAGCCCATCGTGAAAGATGAGCTTCTTATAAGAGATTTTCAGTTTTCAAAATACTTTCTGCGGTCTGCGGAGAGGTTGTCACAGTAGTAACGTACAGTCAGAGATGTGGAAACCATATCTTCTTCTGTTGGTCTTACGATGAAACCGTCACCTTCGAGCATGACATTCAGGATTGCCTGACATGTAGCAGCCAGATTATCAACGCCTGCTTCAACTTCTGTCAGAAGGTCACCTGCATTGACTTCGATATATAACCAGTCCATTGCATGAGCTTCACCCTTCTTCCAGTTGATGATGTCTTCGTAGTCCTTGACGGATCTCTTGACAACTTCAACAACAGGTTCTTCAACCTTGACTGTTTCTTCAACAACAGGGGCTTCAACCTTCTTGGCAGCAGCCTTCTTTGTTGTTGTCTTCTTAGCAGCAGTTGTCTTCTTTTCTGCAGTCTTCTTAGTAGCTGTCTTCTTCGCTGTTGTCTTCTTAGCGACTGTTTCTGTAGTTTCAGTTGTGCTTTCAGCAGCAGCTGTTGTAGTCTTTCTCTTACATGTTCTCTTCTTTGGTGTTGCAGCTGTTTCTTCAGTTGCAACGGCTTTCTTTGCTGGCATGTAACGTATCCTCCTTGATAACAATCTCATTATATCATTGATTTGGCATATTTATCACAAAATTTCAATGTTAAGGGCTTTTATGTACACAAAAACATCACTTTTTGTGCCTTTGGTATACAAATTGGTAATTCTGTGCATAAAAACACGACAATGTTCAACGAAACGCCGGAATGACGATGTCCACTGTACCATTGACAGCATTTCATGTTAAGATAATCGCACGTCAGAAAAGAGAAACCATATGATCATCAGTAAAGAAGGAATGAAGGAAATCGAAGCCGCTTCAGGCCTCAGCAGCCAGCAGCTTATGGAGCGTGCAGGACACGCAGTTGCAGCATTCATACAGGATACTTTCCCGGATGCAGAGTCCGTTTTCATCGTCTGCGGAAATGGTAACAATGGTGGTGATGGACTTGTCGTCGGGGATGTTCTTTCAAAGTCCATGCATGTCAGAATATGCCTTTTACATGGATTACCGAAAACAGATGAAGCAAGGCAAGCATATGATCAGCTGGATCCATCCCTTTTCTGTGATGATATCCAACCTGCAGAAACTGCAGATGTCATTGTCGATGCTGTCTATGGATTCGGATATCATGGTGTACTGGATCCTGCTACACGTTCCATTTTCAGACAGCTGAATGCATACCGGCATAAGATCGTCAGCATTGATATCAATTCCGGATGTGAATGTGACAGTGGAGCCTGTGATCGGGATGGATTGACTTCTGTATATACATGTGCACTTGACTGTTATAAACCATTCCATATGCAGCGCAAGGAACATCATATGTTTGATCATTGTATACTGCTTTCCTTGAATATCCCGCACACGATCCCTTCAGCATATGCAGAAATGGATGAAGAACTGTTCTTTTCAGCCTTCCCTGCAAAACAGGATTCTGATTATAAAGGCACAAATGGAAAAACACTGATTATCGGTGGCAGTTATGGTATGGCAGGTGCACTGTGTCTGAATATCCTTGGTGCAAAGACCATTGGAACATCCTATCTGATGGTCGGTCTGCATGACTGTATCTATCCGATCGTTGCTTCAAGGTTTGTGACACCTGTCTTCCTTCCATTTCATAAGGAAAACCAGACGCAGACCCTGAAAAATGCTGTCAGCAGTGCAAAAGTGATTGCCTGTGGAAGTGGTTGGAATAACCTTGACTGTAAAAATGAAGTGCTGGAAACCATCCTGCAGAATGCAGCATGCCCGGTGATTCTGGATGCAGAAGCATTACGTATGCTTGTCAATAACACATATCTGTTCCGGTTTGTCAGTGTTCCTTTAGTCATCACACCACACATCGGTGAGTTTTCCGCTTTGACTGGAAAGCCGGTAGAATATATTCTTTCCCACCGCCAGGAATGTGCACTGCAGTTCGCCCGGAAATACCACATGTATGTCGTACTCAAGGGTGCAAATACAATCGTTGTTTCTCCTGAAGGTGATGTATATATCAACCAGAGCGGATGTGCAGCATTGGCACAGGCTGGAAGCGGAGATCTTCTGACAGGAATGATTGCGGGTATGCTGACACTGAAAAGAGATCTCTTTCAGGGATTATGCATGGCAGTCTGGTTCCATGGATATCTGAGTGAATATGGTCTGAAATACCATTCCATACAGAACTTCCCTCTGGAATGCTATCCATCTGTTTCCAACGAACTATTCAGAAAACATCAGATCTGAACCTGTTTATCCTGTAAATCATACGACAGAAACACCGCATCAGCGGTTTTTTGTTTCAGATATCTCAGAAGTCAGTTTCACTATTGCAAAACTGACGCAAAGCCGGAAACGACATCAGAAAACAGGACTGCTTATACCCAACAGCCCTGTTGACCCATATCACTGATTTCTTACTCACTCACTCGTATCTGTTTTTATACAGCCGCTTGGCAATGGCAGTATATTTCTGTACAAACTCAGTCTTATGTGCAATATACTGTTCTTTATTATTGCCAAACTGCCGGCACAGCTCAAGCTTCAGCTTTTCATATGCCTTTGCAGCTTCCGGATGTTCATTCAGATAATCTCTGAAATACAGTTCATCATGATCTCCAACGATGCGGACATGCAGATGGAAGACTCTTGTCGTAATACCATCAGTCATATAGCCTTTGTTCAGAGAAATACGATGTGCTCCCTGTGACATGCATCTGTATCCATGCCCCAGAAGAATATTTCTGACCTTGAGAAGATCATCCTGGCTGCGTACCTCCAGCATGATATCCACAATATTCTTTGCCCATATATTGGAAAGTGCGGTTGAACCGACGTGTTCGATCCGATAGATCACGGATGCAGGAATGACCTTTCTGAGTTCTGCTTCCTCTTCCCGATACCATGTCTTCCAGTTGCTTTTAGGAGCGACTAACGCAACCGGATAAAGACCCCACAGTTCCTTGATGGTCATTTTATCAAGTATTCTTTTCATAACCTACCCACTAGCATTGTAGCCCATTCTGAAATGTTTTGGTAGTCAATCATGCACAATTCCTGTTTTTCGTGCATGTTTCCATTTCAGGTACATTCTTCGTCCATATTTCAAATGTGAATGACGTATAGTATAATCCTTTCAGGAGGAATAATAACTATGTCTATTACCTTAGGTGTATCCGTTTATCCAGAGCAGGAATCATTACAGCAGATTGATGAATATCTGAAACTCGCCAGCAGCCATGGCTTTACAAAGGTATTCACAAGCATGTTTTCCGTCCCTGGGACAAAAGAAGAAGTAGCAGATTATTTCAGAAAGCTGACTGGTATTGCCCATCAGTATGGAATGAAGGTTTCCGGTGACTGCAATACATTCTTTCTTGAAAAAATGGGAGCAGATGAAAAGAATCTGCAGCCGTTTGTCGATATGGGAATCGACATTATCCGCATGGATCTGTGTTATGGAGATGAAAGAGATATCACATTAATCAACAACTCCTTTGGTGTCGGTGTTGAAATGTCTGCAGCATTCGTCAAACCGATTGATGCTGCGATTGCCGGTGGTGCAAACACAGACAATCTGGTCTGCTGCCATAATTTCTACCCGGAACGTTATACAGGTGCAGATCTAACTTCCACAATGGAAGTCAACAACCACTGGAAGAAAGCCGGTATCAGGGTTGCCATGTTCATTTCATCAAATGTGGAGGGTGCGCATGGACCATGGCCGATCCAGAATGGATTACCTACCCTGGAAGATCATCGCTGGATTACTCCAGCCCAGCAGCTCAAGCACATCATTGCGATGGACAACTGTGATGAAGTACTGTTTGGTAATTCCTTTGCCAGCAAAGAAGAATTTGAACAGATTGATGAAGTCATGAAGGCAGCCTATATCAATGTTCCTGTTTATGAAGGAACAGATGATGCCTTTGGCCCTCTTTCTCATTTCCTGCCGCATGGTGATATCACACGCATACCATTCTCCATTGAAATGGTGGATGGTGTAACTGATCTGGAAAGGAAAGTTCTGGACTTCCCATTACACAGTGCCGGTGAATATGTCTATTATATGATCCGCTCCCGCGCTACGCGTATGATCTACAAAAAGGAAGACTTCCCTGTCCGTCCATGTGATCAAAGCATGTTCCATCGTGGTGATGTTGTCATTGTCAACGATAACTGCCGTCATTATCATGGCGAGCTGCAGATTGTTCTGAAAGACATGAAAAACGATGGCCAGAGAAACCTCATTGGAAGAATTCCGGAAGAAGAAATGATATTGCTGGATCATTTTGTACCAGGTACCCGTTTCTGCATCATGCGCTGATCTTTTCTCTGCTGCAAACCCGTCAGATGATTATCTGGCGGGTTTTCTTTGTTTCATGAAAAAAGACATGTCCATTACGACATGCCTGCGGCTGTTATTTGTGTATCCCGTTATCTGAATATATCTGTTTTTTCCAATGCTTTGATCAGGAAGTAACCGAAAATCACAGAAATCAGTTCTCCGATGGCCACTTCAGTACCCATGATCAGTAATCCAAGCCAGATATTTCCTTCAAAAAACAGAACGGACAGCTCCATACCAACAAAGAAGAAATTGAAGATCACCGGCATCAGAATGGACCAGACAGGTATCCCTGCAAGTCTGCGATTCCTCAGGTAATACGTCAGTAAAGCAGCCAGAAGTGTGGCTGTTGTACCTACCACAGAATCAATCATTCCGGTTGGATTGACACCGATCATTGCCCCGATGAGATTAGTCAGAAAGCATCCAAGGGTAACACCTGCAATGGATGGCTTATAGATCAGAGGCAGTAAAGTCAGTGCCTCCGCAATACGCACCTGAATATTCCCATAGGTAAATGGTGCCAGTACGAGTGATACGACAGTGTAGATTGCCGCAATCATCGCGATCTTCGCAAACGTCTGCGTGTTTTTATTCATTTTTAAATCTCCTTATTTTCGCTTTACGTCAGGTAGCCGCTACTGACGGACACATTCTGTGTCGACCATTATTGTATCGCAGATCACATATTCGTCAAGCCACTTAAAAAACAGATCCCGTTGATGAGATCTGTTTTTGGAAGAAGTGTTATGCTGTTTCTACTGCCGGTCTGACATCTGTATCAACGGAAGGTTCTTCCTTCTTTTCAGGAAGTCTGCCGTAGATTTCACTCATTCTATGCAGTTTTGCAGCAAGCGCATCTGTGAAGTGCTTCTTTGATGCACGCCATGTCCAGTTACCACCGGTTGTGGAAGGAATGTTCATACGGGCTTTATCATCCAGTCCAAGAATATCCTGCATCTGTACAACACACAGCTGTGATACAGATCCATAGGAAGAACGGATGAAGCCCCAGTTGTAGCCTTCCTTCTTGTCCAGGTGGAGGTATTCAATTGCATGATCTGCAAATCCTTCTGGTGAATCAGACATCCAGCTTGTAATTGTCTGGTTGTCATGTGTACCAGGATAAACAACGGAGTTTGGTGTATACAGGTGTGGAAGATAACCAGAACCAGTGTCGCGAGGGTCAAATGCGAACTGCAGAACCTTCATGCCAGGATATCCTGTATCCTTAACCATCTGAATGACTTCAGGAGTCAGGAAGCCAAGGTCTTCGGCAATGATATCCACCTTACCGATTCTCTGTTCAATGGTGCGGAACAGTTCAGCACCAGGTCCCTTTTTCCATACACCATTACGGGCTGTTGTATCGCCATAAGGAATGCAGAAATAGGATTCAAATCCACGGAAGTGGTCAATACGCAGAACATCGACAAATTCAAACTGATAGCGTACACGGTTTACCCACCATGTATAGCCGTCTTCTCTGAGTCTGTCCCAGTCATACAGTGGATTGCCCCATAACTGACCATCTGCAGCAAACGCATCCGGTGGACAGCCTGCAACACCAGTCGGCTTGAGATCTTCATCCAGCTGGAAGAACTGTGGAGATCCCCAGATATCAGATGAATCCGGAGATACATAGATCGGAACATCACCGATCAGACTGACACCATGAGCATGAGCATATTCTCTCATCTTCTTCCACTGCATGAAGAACAGATACTGAATACCGATGTAGAAGTCAACATCCTTCTGCAGACGGACTCTTTCTGAAACAAGAGCATCGCGTCTGTGCATGCGGATATCTTCTTCCCATGTTGTATATGCCTGTCCGCCATGTGCATCTTTTTCAGCCATGAACAGTGCATAGTCGTTCAGCCAGTATGCATTATCACGCAGGAATGTATGATATCCTTCCGGTCTGACTTCAGCAATTCTTGCTACTGCCTTTCTTAATACCGGGAAACGTGATGCGTATAACTGACCATAATCCACACGACCTGGATCAGATCCCCACTTTTCATTCACGTATTCGTCCTTCTTCAGATATCCTTCTGCACAAAGATCGTCCAGATCGATAAAGTATGGATTACCTGCATTGGATGAGAATGACTGATATGGAGAATCTCCATATCCGGTAGGACCGATCGGCAATACCTGCCAGTAGGACTGACCTGACTTTTCACAGAAATCAATGAAGTCACGCGCAGCCTGTCCCATAGTGCCGATTCCATATGGAGACGGCAGAGAACTGATCGGCATCAAAATACCAGCACTTCTTTTCATATACTACCCCTTTAACCTTTGACAGCTCCAGCAGCGACACCCTTGATGATGTACTTCTGACAGCTGAGATAGAAGATGACAACAGGAATCAGAGCAAGAATCAACGCTGCCATGATTGCACCCATATCAACGGATCCGTAGGAGCCCTTCATGTACTGAATGACAATGGAGATTGTCTTGTACTTGTTCAGATCCAGTACCAGATATGGAAGCAGGAAGTCGTTCCAGATCCACATGGTCTGAAGAATACCGACAGAGATATAAGTCGGTTTCATGATCGGTACTACAATCTTGAAGAATGTCTGTAATGGTGTACATCCATCAATCATTGCGGCTTCTTCGATTTCAATCGGTATGGACCGTACAAATCCTGTAAACATGAATATTGCAAGTCCTGCGCCAAATCCTAAATATACTATAATAATACCCCAAGGATTGGTTAAATGTAACATATTTGCAACTAAAGATAATGTATACATGACCATCTGGAATGGAACAACCATACTGAACAGGCATAATACATAGATCAGCTTGGTCCACCATGTCTTGACACGTGTGATAAACCATCCGCACATGGAGCAGAACAGCAGGATTGCAGCAACAGAACCGACTGTAATGAATACTGTCCAGCCGACTGACTGAAGAAGACCATATTTGTCAATTGCAGCAAGGTAGTTCTCTGCACCGACAAATGTTTCCGCATTTGGAAGTTCAAACGGCATCAGGTTGATGGAATTCTTGTTTTTAAAGGAATTCCATAAGACAACAAATACCGGCATGATCCAGAAAATACACAGGAAGGAAAGGAATGTTGTTCCCATCTTCTGGCTGATTGTGCTCTTTTCTTTCATATTACTGCTGAACCTCCTTCTGCTTTGTGAAGTACTGCTGCAGGAATGCCATCGCCATTACAATAATGAAGAAGATGACAGCCTTTGCCTGACCGACGCCTTCAAATCCGACACGGCCATAGAATGTGTAATAAATGTTGAGTGCCATCAGTTCGGTCTGTTTCATCGGTGCACCACCTGTTAAAGCCAGGTTCTGATCGAACAGTTTGAAGCCGTTTGTCAGAGTCAGGAATGTACAGATTGTGATACTTGGCATCATCATCGGAATCGTAACTTTAAACAGTTTCTGCCATGAGGAAGCACCATCGATTTCAGCTGCTTCCATGACATCTGTAGGAATTGCCTGCAGGCCGGAAATATAGATGATCATCATATAACCGATCTGCTGCCAGCATACAAGGATTACCAGTCCCCAGAAACCAAGACGTGCATCCAGGTTCAGGGCTGTATTGAAGTGTACCAGAATACCGGAGAAGATCAGCTGCCAGATATAACCAAGCACGATACCGCCGATCAGGTTCGGCATGAAGAATACGGTACGGAAGATGTTAGTCCCCTTAAGTTCTTTTGTCAATGCCATCGCAATCGCAAAAGCAATGATATTGATCAGAATAATTGTTACTGCTGCAAATGCAACCGTCAGGAAGAAAGAGTGAAGATATGTCTGATCAGCCAGAAGTTTTTCATAGTTGCTCAGACCTACCCACTGTGCATCTTTGACAGTAGTGAATTTTGTAAATGACAGGTAAATACCCATCGCAAATGGAATGACAAATCCAATCGCAAAAGCAGCCATGACCGGAAGTGTAAACACCGGCCAGTACTTTTTAATGTTTTTCTGCATATTGACCCCTAATAGAGTATTTTATATGGAATAAAAACAGGCCAGGTATACCCTGCCACCCAGCCTGTTTCGTGCATATCCTTATTTCAGATATCAGTAATGTGTGAATCAGTTAGCTGTAAGAGCCTTTTCTGCTGCCCAGTTGTCTACGAATGCCTTTTCAACTGTTGCCCAGTTAGCATCTGTCTGATCAGCTGCATAAACTGTCAGAGCCTGACCGAGAACGTTCTTCCAGTCTTCAGATGGCATTGTTGTGAAGTTCCAGGAAACAGGAGTAGCTGTGTTTGCGTTAGCAAGGTTGAACAGAGTGTTCTTGGATTCAGGATTAGCCTTGAATGGGATGTTGAAGCCCATCTTGTCGCCGCTTGTCATGTATTCAACACCCTTGTCAGATGTTACACACCAGTTCATGAAATCAAGAGTTGCCTTCTGATCAGCTTCAGAAGCCTTGCCGTTTACACACCAGAAGTTTTCAGTACCCATGCAGATACCCTGGTTTTCATCATCAACACCGAAGTAGATTGGCAGATAAGCGAGGTTTTCATCGCCGATAGCCTTTACCTTGTCGTATTCCCATGTACCATTCTGGAAGAATACAGCCTTACCATCGATGAATTCTGCTTCAGACTGGTCGCCTGTAGCTGTGGAGAGCTGAGAAGGATCGATTGTGCAGTTGTTGATATACAGATCCCAGACTGCCTTGTAGTTATCCAGGTAATCACCTGTCAGTTCATCCTTGTTGTCAACACCGTCTGCCTGATATTCATAGTACAGAGGCAGGTTTGCCAGATGTGTCTTGAATCTCCAGTCAGAGGAGCCATCCATACCAGCAGATGTGAATGCACTGAATCCCAATTCATCCTTACGCTTTGTGATATCTTCAGCAACTTCCTTCAGCTTTGCGAAAGATGTGATTTCAGAAGCATCATATCCAGCTTCCTTCAGCAGCTTGTTGTTTGTGATCAGACCATAAGCTTCAGTAACGTATGCGATACCTGCTACCTTATCGCCATCCCTCAGTTCATAAGCCTTGTTTGTCAGCTGTCCTTCAATATCAGAACCGGACAGATCAGCACAGTAGTCCTTCCAGGAAGCAAGACCTACAGGACCGTTAACCTGGAATAATGTTGGCGCATCCTTCTTTGCCATTTCAGACTTCAGTGTCTTTTCATATTCGCCAGAAGCTGCTGTCAGAACTGTTACCTGTACACCTGTTTCAGCTGTATATTCTTTTGCCAGTTCCTGCCAGTATTCATCTGCTTCAGGCTTGAAGTTCAGATAGTAGACCTTACCGGCAGTATCGCCACCACCAGTAGAAGTAGATGCAGCACCTCCGCCACATCCAGCGAGCATTGTAGCTGCAAGAGCTAATGAGATAAATTTCTTGTTCATTTTATCCTCCTTGAACAGAACATAAATGTATTGAAGTATGGCGATCTGTTACGGGGTTCCTCCGGATGAACCCCATAACAAGGGATCGTGCATTGCTTTCTATAAGAGTTGTGGAAGCAGATCAATATTCCAGATTTCTTCCGTCTGTGTCGAATACATGAATGACTTCAGGTGCGAATGTGAAGTTGATTTCTTCGCCCATCTGGAATGATCTTCCAGCATTACTCATTGTATCGACGATGATGATGCCTTCCTTACCATTGACATTGATATGCAGGTTGATCTGTGAACCCATCATTTCACTGACATCAATCTTGGCAGGAATCATCTTACCCGGTACATCTGCCAGTTCGATATGTTCTGGACGGACACCGACTGTAACCTTCTGTGCCTGAACACCACGGGCAGCCATCTTGGCTTCCTTTTCTGCAGAGAGCTCAATTCTTGCTCCCTCAACTTCGACATAGTATCTGACGCCATCCTTGACGAGTTCACCATCGAAGAAGTTCATAATCGGAACACCGATGAATCCTGCAACAAAGATGTTGATCGGATGTTCATATACTTCCTGTGGAGTACCGATCTGCTGAACGACACCATCCTTCATGATGACGATACGGTCGCCAAGTGTCATAGCTTCTGTCTGGTCGTGTGTAACATAGATGAATGTTGTATCAATACGCTGTCTGAGCTTGATGATTTCAGCTCTCATCTGGTTACGCAGCTTCGCATCCAGGTTGGATAATGGTTCATCCATTAACAGAACCTTAGGTTCACGGACAATTGCACGTCCGATTGCGACTCTCTGTCTCTGACCACCGGATAATGCTTTCGGCTTACGATCAAGATACTGTGTGATATCCAGAATTTCCGCTGCTTCATTGACTTTTCTGTCAATTTCATCCTTCGGCATTTTTCTGAGCTTCAGTGGGAATTCCATATTCTGACGTACTGTCATATGTGGATACAGAGCATAACTCTGGAATACCATGGCGATATCACGGTCTTTTGGTTCAACATCATTGACGAGTCTGTTGTCAATGTAAAGTTCACCTTTGGAAATATCTTCCAGACCTGCGACCATGCGAAGTGTTGTGGATTTACCACATCCGGAAGGTCCAACCAGAACGATGAATTCCTTATCTTTGATTTCAAGATTGAAGTCATCTACGGCAAGAACACCTTCATCCGTTACCTTCAGATTGTGCTTTTTTTTCTTGTCATTATTTGGATAGATCTTACAGATGTGCTTCAGTTCTACTGATGACATGTGTGTTTTTCTCCTTGCCCCGCCACTTGGCGGATTATGAGGGTGGCGTGAAAGAAAGCCCTGCGCCATTCCCTTCTGGCTAGTTGAATTCAGATCATGCATTACCTGAATTCAGTGGTGTAAGCGATTACATCTGAATACATTATATTCCAACACCAAATATAAGCAATATTTTTGTGATAATTTTGTGTAATTTCGTGAGATCTATGTGAATGTAAAATGTAAAAACTGTGTAATATGAAAATTAGCTATGAAAATCAATTTTATCGAATATTGATAATATTCAGCATATTTATACATCATTCTTTGTTTTTTTTTATGTTTTCATTGAATTTTCATTTCATAATCCAAAAAAGAATGAAACGATAATTCAAAAAGGTGGCAACTGACGCTGCCACCTTCGCACTTCATAGATGATTCAAATGATGATCTCTTTGATCAATAAAGAATTATGCGTGTTTTCTTTTGAAGATCAAAACGGCAATACCACAGATCATGGCAATCATTCCCACGCCACCATACAGCAGTAAGTCAGAATGATCACCAGTATCGACTACGGAGCTTCCACCTGTGGAAGAATCTGCCGGTTTTGTGATTTCTGCATTCTGTGTAAATGATGAGAAGTGGCCAATCTTGAATGTGACGGTAACTCCCTTGGAAATCACGAATGTTCTTATGCAATCTGTCGGATAACCTTCACTCTTATGAACGATTTCCTTCCCATCAGGTCCATTTGTCGGAAGCGTGATCTCTATGCTTTCATCGTCTTTGTTAAAATAATCATTTATCAATTCAGTTGAATTCTTTTCACCGCCATAAACAGTGATAACTGCCATAGGACTGATTTCGTAAGTAATGGATTTCTTATCAGATTTCAGATCAGCCTTTGTTACCTTAACGCTATTAACAACCTTAACCTGAATATCTGCATTTTCCAGCTCTTCCGGTTTCAAATCCTTTAACAGTACTTCAATCAATTTGTTCTTGTTGTTTTCAGATATGGATTCAACAACATTTTCAACCTTGACTTTGTGGATCGTTTCCTTGATCTTTTCAGGAATTGTATCCGATACCTGCATTTTAACTTCTTCCTTGATTGAATCCGGGATAACCGGAGCCTGGTTTTCCTTTACATCACCACAGACTGAGCAGACTCCATTCACAATGGACCATGACTGCCTGAAAGCCATACTGAAAGAAAACCATATGGATGAACAAACAGAAAAAAATATTCTTGCCTATTATCATGATTTACAAAGAAAGATGGAACATGTACTTGAGACTGATGAAATCACGGAAGAGCTGCCATATATCAGCGATGAGGAATTTCAATCCAATCCTCCATCTCTATGCCTTACCGATCTGTTTCCAGACAAGGACATTCATTGTACAAAACAACGGTCCTCTCATTCATTTTGTCATCCATCATCCACGTCTATGCACTGCAATTGAGAACTTCATTCCACCAATGGTGGAATAATAAAAGCATGGTGAATCAGCCACCATGTTTTTATATATTCAGTTATACTGTACCGATCTGGCCTCTTCTTTTTTCAGCCATCCTGAGAACAGATAATACAGCCCGGTCAGTACTGCTGCAATTCCCCAGGTAAGAGAATAGCTCCATCCGATGATCGTGATATCCGCAGCTCCTTTTGTAAAGATGCCAAGGAAGATCTGGCGGATCACAACAAAGGATGTGATGGAAGTGACCATTGGAATCGAACTTCTGCCAGACGCCCTTAATGCCCCTGAGAAAACCTGATGGAAACACAGGAACGTATAGAACGGACACATTGTACGTAATACCTTCGTTCCGTTATGGATAACTTCCAGATCAGAAGTAAAGATGGACATCAGCTGATCAGATAACATCATTGCAACAATACCAAGGGATACAACAATGGAAATGGACATGACCAGAGATGCACGGACACCTTTTCTTACTCTGCTGAAATTCTTTGCTCCCAGGTTCTGACCACAGAATGTCGTTGTAGCCAGCATCAGAGAATTCACCGGAAGCCCAAGGAAATTATCGATCTTGTTGGCGCAGGAGAAACCTGCTACACCAGAAGCTCCAAAGGAATTGATATATGCCATGACAACAATATTGGAAACAGAAACGATCATACCCTGAACACCTGCCGGAACCCCAATCTGGATAATCTGTCGCAGAATCGGAAAATCCAATCCTAGATGTGAAAGTGTCAGTCTGTATTCAGCATCTGCCCTGAAAAGAAGTCTCAGTACGAGAATCATACTGATCGCTTCCGCAATGATTGTTGCCAATGCGGCACCGGCTACACCCATATTCATGAAACGTACAAATGCAATATCCAGAATGATATTGATGATGGATGTTGCGATCAGAAAATACAGTGGATGGCGGGAATCCCCTACTGCCTGCAGAATACCTGTACCTGCATTATAAAGAGTCAGAAATGCCGCACCGATAAAATAGATGAACAGATAGCTCTCAGCGTCCGCATAGTAATCCGGCTGTGTTCCGATCCAGCGCAGAATATATGGACTTCCAAAGCATCCCGCCAGTCCCAATACAACTCCGACAATCAAAGCAAACACAATAAAAGAATGCACAGCTCGGGAAAGCTCCTGTTTTCTTCCTGCCCCGAAAAATCTGGAAACCACAACGCCAGCCCCTGTTGCCAGACCCTGGAAGAAGCCGATCAGAAGATTGATGATCGGTGTACTTGCTCCGACTGCCGCAAGTGCTGTCGCACCTACATAGTTACCGACGATGATCGAGTCAATTGTGTTATACATCAGCTGGAAAAAGTTTCCCAGCAGAAGCGGCACTGCAAACAATGCAATCTTTGCATAGATGTTTCCGCTTGTCATCAGCCCTCTGTTTTCCTTCATACTGTCCCCCCTGTTTCACACTGTTATCCATTGTACTACTGTTCCGACTGCCATGTTCTTTTTTTTCACGTTGCGGAAAACTTCAGATATTACCCAGGAAATAAAAATCTTGCATATTCATGCTGAAACTGTATGTTTTCTGATGATTGGTTTACCAATCATATGTGCCAAAGAAAAAGGAAGGTTACTGACCTTCCCTGCATGCCATCAAGGCATATATTTCTTCTTTTCTTTCTTCCATATCAGAATAGCCAAGATCATACAGTGCCTGACAGTTTTTCGGATCCCCCTTGAATCGGGATACCTTGATGGACTGTGTTGGCATGATATGTACCGCGTTACCATCTTCAACAAGCCCTCTGACGATTTCAATCTGCTTATAGTAATTCAGGTGACGGATAGCATAATCCTTTCCAATCTGTGGATACTGGCGATAGACTGTTTTCATTGCGGACTTCATAAAACCGTTGGCAGGTTTTCTGACATAGTCCTTCGGTTTTGTTGTGATGACAAGGAATTTGGTACATCCTACTTCCTGTGCTCTTTCAATCGGAATCATCTTGGTGATACCACCATCAAGAACATGATAATTCTTCCAGTGAATGATGTCGGAAGCAATCGGCAGAGCACATGCACCAAGTAGAAGAATACAGTCTTCGTCCATATCTTCCGGTCCATAGAATTCAGTTCCACCATGTTCCAGTACATAGACACCGACTTCCATGTTCGGTTTTTCATCGAGAATCTGACGGATGGAGAACTGGGATTTCTGTTTCAGGTCCACTTCAAATATACGATTATAAGCTACATAATGACCTTCTTTGATCAGTGCCTTCATACCGACATTTTCAGGCTCACATGCATAGACAACCGCCATGTCATGTGCTGCCTGTTTATTTTTCATTTCGTAACAGGCAAGATAGACTGCACCACTGGAAATACCGACACCATAATCAAATGTGATATCGTGATCATTCAGCCATGCCAGTGCACCGGCTGTATAGGCGCCTCTTAAACCGCCACCTTCAAGTACAAGACCAATCTTTTCCATAAACTCTCCCTAAACAAGCGGAATGAACAGATTCAGTATCATCCGCATAAGATGCACGACAATATTCGTCTTCGCATCCTCCTGTAATGTGATTTCCTTTGATCTACTGATCGAATCTTCAAAATCCTCACGGATTTTTATGATCTGCGGTGTCTGATACATCAGCACACCATTTTCAAGATGCAGGAAGTATGTACGATAATCCATGTTGGCACTTCCTACAATTGCCATTTTATCATCCATGACGAAGTTTTTCGCATGATTGAACCCAGGTGTGTATTCATATATTTTCACACCTGCCTGCAGAAGTCTGCGATAGTTCCCTCTTGTAATCTGAAACACCGTCTTCTTATCCGGAATTGCCGGTGTCAGAATTCTGACATCCACGCCGTTTCTGGCAGCCCTCATCAAAGCCTGCAGTACTGAATCCGTCGGAATCAGATATGGTGTATCAATATAGATGTACTGATGTGCATGATTGATGAGATTCAGCTGCATCGTCAGTACTGTGTTCTCCTTGTCTGTTGGAGTATCCGAAAACGGCTGATAACAGCCTCCATCATTCACCTTTGCACAAGGCAGCTGATATGATCTGTAATCCGGCATTCCGATTTCTGAGGGACGACAATAGCTCAGCATTCCCAGAAACATGACGGTAAAGGACCATACTGCTTCTCCTTCCAGGCGGATTACGCTGTCTTTCCAGTAACCGAACCGGACAATCCGGTTCATGTATTCATCTGCCAGATTGACTCCACCCGTAAACGCGATGTTGTTATCAATGACAGTCAGCTTACGGTGATCACGGTTATTCATCTGTACGATGAATGCGGGGCGGATATGATTAAAGCTGTATGCCTCAATTCCTTTCTCTCGTAATGTACGGTCATAATCGGACGGTAGCGTGATACTGCCGAAATCATCATAGATCAGTTTTACTTCCACGCCTTCCTGTGCTTTTCTTTCCAGGATTTCAAGAACTTCATCCCAGCAGCTTCCCCGATCCAGAATGAAGTATTCCATGAAAATGAAATGCTTTGCGGAAGACAAAGCCTTTTTATAATCTTCAAACCATTCCTCACCACTTCGATAGTATGTAGATATCGTATTGCGGTATACCGGATAATCACCCGTTAATGTTCCATACCGAAGAATATCCGCTGCACTGGAATCCTTTCTGCTGACTTCATAGATCAGATCATAATCCATCTGCAGCAGACCATCCATCTCCTTGTTTGCACGCATTGTCCCATTGAACAGTTTTTTCGGAACCTTACGGTTACCTGCAATCAGATACAGAGGAACACCGACAACCGGCACTGCCAGTATCAGCATGATCCAGGCAAGCTTATAGGCGGGATCTTCTGTTCTGTTTACAACATAGATGGACAGAACAATCGATACTACGCTGAATACAGTCAGCAGCTGCATGGAAATTGCGAACTGATATAACAATGTGACAAGGAACACAAACTGAAGAACAATCAAAGGAATAACGATCATCAGTCTGCCTGTCAGAATTTTGAGAATTCTGTGCATAACACTATTTTATCACCTTTCCCAGTCTTTCTTTTTAAACAGATATATGTTTTTGACTAATTCACCACGCTCATACAGCCAGTGATCCTCCGGTACTTCCACTGTTTCCAGCAGTTCACCACCAAGCTTTTCTATGGTACGTCGAGAAGCGGTATTCTCAGGCGAACAGGTAATGATGATTTCATCCATACCATATATATCAAATCCGACAGACAGAAGTGTTACAGTTGCATCATATGCATAGCCGTTGCCACGATATGGTGTAAAAATCCGGTATCCGATATTACCGGCATAATACATCTCCCTGTTCATTTCAAGCCGAAGATCACAATATCCCACTCTGGTCATTGTCCCATGAAGAACAATATAAAACCGGACGATCACGACTCTGCCATCCTCCCTGTCTTTACGATTCACAATCAGATCTGTCTTTTTTCCGGAATACCGGGTTTCCTGTATATGTGGTTTATGAAAAAGCAGCCTGAACATGCTTTCATTCTAGCAGAAACTGCAGATCGTGAAAAACAAAAAGTCTCCGGTCATACCAGAGACAGAAGTTTCGGCAGATCCGCCACTGTGATGATACCAAGCGGCTTTTCTTTCGGCAGGCCATGTTCCGTAATCAGAATCGCAAGAAGTGTCATACCGTGTTTCAATGAAGACTCATAGCTGCGCATGATCACCTGAAGTGCTGCATTCTTTTTTACAAACAGAACCCTCTCATTCTTTCTTTCCATCAGGATGGAAGCGACGCGGTCTTCCTCATTCCTGTTTTCCAGTGCCCATCCGGCAATTTCATCCATCGTGACAAG
>JAEDEK010000096.1 GCA_016293365.1 Bulleidia sp.
CTGATTGATTAGCTGTCAGTATTCCCCAACGGCTCGTTTATATTACCTCATACCTCTTGTTTTGGCAAGCATTATTATGCTGTTTTGCATTATTTTTTTCTGATAACGGTTACATTTCAAAAGTCCCGGCAGATATTCCTGTCGGGACTGTATGATTCATGCAGTTTTATTTCAGATCTTCCAGGTTTTCACCATTGGATTCGATCACCTGTTTGTACCAGTAAAAGGAATCCTTACGATATCTCTTCATTGTACGGAGTTCGAATTCATCACGATCTACATAAATGAATCCATATCTCTTTCTCATACCTTCATGCGTGGAAATCAGGTCAATTGCAGACCATGGGCAGTATCCCATCATTTCTACACCATCAGAAATAGCAAGTCTCATCTGTTCGATGTGTATACGCAGATAGTTGATTCTGTACTGGTCATGTACCTTGCCATCTTCTGTCAGAGTATCGTATGCGCCAAGCCCGTTTTCTGTAATGATAATCGGAAGACGATATCTGGAATATACTTCTCTTAATGTGTTGCGGTATCCGATCGGGTCGATTTCCCAGTTAAATTCTGTTCTTGGCAGATTCGGATTTGCGAATGGCTTGAATACACCTGGAATCGCTGTGCCGGACTGCTGGTCACCAGCCTTTCCTGCTGCATCTTCAGCACCGGAATATTCAACTGTGGAAGTGTTGTAATAGTTGAATCCGATGAAATCCGGATGTCCGTTTGCAAGAGCTTCTGCATCTCCTTCAGCAAATACAGGTGTTGCATCATTTTCTTCAAGATATGCCCATACAAGGTTGTTGTATTTTCCATATACAGCCATATCCAGATACAGCCAGTTACGGATTGCGTTGAAGTTCTGTGCAGCAAGTACATCTTCAGGCTTGCAGGAAGCTGCATAGACAAGAGAAATATTCGGTGCAGGACCGATCTTTGCTCCTGGCAGCATTTCATGACATAAAGCCATTGCCTTAGCCTGTGCTACGAGCATGTGGTGATTCTGCTGGTAGATTTCCTTAATGACGTTCTCTGTTCCTTCCGGAATTGTCAGTGTACCGATCAGTGGTCCTACCAGTGTCAGCATATTCTGTTCATTGATTGTCAGCCAGTACTTGACACGGTCGCCGAAGTTTTCAAACATGACTCTGGAGAAGTTGACAAACCAGTCAACAGATTCCGGGTTGGACCAGCTTCCTCTTTCATCGAGTGCTGCCGGCATGTCGAAGTGGAACATTGTAACAAGTGGTACCATGTCATACTTCAGACATTCATCAATCAGATTATTGTAGTATTCAATACCCTTTGGATTGACTGCGCCTGTTCCCTGAGGGATGATTCTGGACCAGGAAATAGAGAAACGGTATACCTTGAATCCCATTTCTGCCATCAGCGCTACGTCTTCCTTGTAGTGATGATACTGGTCAGCACATACTGTCAGGTCAGATGTTCCTTCCGGAACTGTTTTAACGTCCTGGCAGGATGGACCCTTGCCATCTTCCAGGTTTGCGCCTTCTACCTGATAAGCAGAAGTGGATGCACCCCAAAGGAAGTCCTTTGGAAATGGTTTCAGTGTCTTATGGATCATATTTTCCTCCTGTTTTTTATACCTGTATTATAAGGGAGTTTCAGGACTTCGTAAACGTTTTCACAAACACTTCACGGATGGTTTCAATATCACTTTGAAAGAACCCCTGGATGTTATCCTGCCTGCCGCCACCTCTTCCATTCAACTGTGCGTTCAGCTGTTTTGAAACGACTGCCAGGTTCACTGTTTTTGAACAGATGAAATAGGCATAACCATCTGCCTGCTTTGACAATACAGCAGCCGTCTTTGCACTCTTTTCTTCCATCATGCGATCTGCCATATGGATCATCATGACTCGATCCATGTTTTCTTCAACATCCATCAGAAAATCCTGATCATCTGCCAAAGATGCAAGTCTGTATTCCATCAGCTGATTCTGCAGACTGCCAATCAGCATATCCTTTTTCTGTAACTCAGCTTTCAGCTTTTCCACAGCCTGGCTCGTCGCGCACATTTCCGCACTTAAGCAAGCGGATATGGATCGATTGTTGTTGTACACTTCACGCATCAGATTCACTGCTCTGTTTCCACTGACCATCTCCACTCTGACCCCGTTTTTATACTTGGCAACAGAAAGAATTTTAATCAGCCCGATTTCACCTGTACTTGCCACATGCGTACCACAGCAAGCACATAAGTCTGCTTCTGCCACTTCAACCAGTCGAACTGTTCCATTCAGCTCCTTCTTGCTTCGAAAATCCGTCCGATCCAGTTCTTCTTTCTCAGGACACCATATATGCAGTGGCACATCATTCATGACAATCTGATTGGCTTTCTGCTCAATCCCCATCAGATCTTCCCATGTCAAAGGGCCATTGAAATCTATCTGAATGATTTCCTTTCCCATGTGAAAACCGACATTATCATATCCGAATTCCCTGTGAATCAGCCCGGATACAATGTGTTCGCCAGTATGGTTCTGCATATGATCAAACCTTCTGTCCCAGTCAATTCTGCATTCTACATCCATCCCTGCTTCTACAGGGCCCTTCATATAATGCACAATCTTCCCGTCTTTGCGATGCACATCAAATACTTCTATTCCATTGATTGTCCCATGGTCTGCTTCCTGACCCCCGCCTTCCGGATAGAATGCAGTATCAGAAAGAACAGTCATCCAAGCATCTTTTCCCTGTATGCATTCAACAACTTCCGCCCGAAAGGATCTCTTATATGGATCCCGATAAAACAGTTCATTCATTTCTTCCATGTTCTTATTCTCCATTCATCTCATTATACTGAAAAAACCGGTTTCCCGGTTTTTGTGTTTATGCAAGTTCTTCAGCCAGTGCTTCGATCTGTGCTCTGGATGCATCGTTGAGCCCACCTGTAACGGTTACCTGATGATCAGCATAAGTAATGTTCTTCATGCATTCCGTCATGGCTCTCATCTTCTTCGCAGCCATAGGACCCCATGTCCCGTTTTCCACAAATGCAATTCTGCGGTTCTGATAGGCATGATCCAGCAGTTCATTGATGAAATGCTTCATTGTTGGGAACATATCACCGTTATAGGTTGTTGTCGCAAGAATCAGTGTTCCATAACGGAATGCATCTTCGACCGCTTCCGCCATATCACATCTTGCAAGATCGGATACATGTACTTCAACGCCCTTTTCCTCCAGCTTTTCAGCAAGATACTCAACTGCCTTCTTTGTATTTCCATAAACAGAAGTGTAGCACAGTGCAATACCTTCACTTTCCACTTCATACTTTGTCCATGTATTATAAAGATCAAGATAATAAGACAGATTTTCAGAAAGTACCGGTCCATGCAGAGGACAGATCACATCAATCGACAAAGCTGCAGCCTTTTTTAATACTGCCTGCGCCTGTGCACCGAACTTGCCGACAATACCGAAGTAATAACGGCGTGCTTCACATGCCCAGTCATCATCTTCACAATCCAGTGCACCGAACTTGCCGAACGCATCTGCAGAGAACAGAACATGATCTGTTTCATCATATGTCATGATAACTTCCGGCCAATGGACAAGGGCAGCACCGACAAACTTCAGCTTGTGTGTACCAAGATCCAGCACATCCCCTTCCTTGACAATCTGTCTAAGTGGCGCAATATCAGCACCATACAGATTTTTGAGCATATTGAATGCCATGGCAGAAGCCACAACAGTTGTTTCCGGATACTTTTCCAGGAAAGCCGCAACACTTGCAGAGTGATCCGGTTCCATATGCTGCATGATCAGATATGCAGGTTTCACTTCTCCCAGTACAGAAGCAATATTACCAAGCCATTCTTCTGTAAAATGCCCATCAACTGTATCCATGACTGCAGTCTTTTCATCAACAATGACATAAGAATTGTAAGCCATTCCTTCCGGTACGACATACTGACCTTCAAACAGATCGATATCATGGTCATTGACACCGACGTAACGAATATCCTTTGTGATTTCCATGTTTTCTTCCCCTTTTTCAATACGCTCACTATTATAGTACGCAGATCTCTTTTCTGCATTCCTAACATCTTTCAATTTCAAAAAAAAGACACCTTTATTATGAAAAGATGCCTTCCATGTTCAGTCAAGCTCAATCAGCTCGTAATCTCTGCTGCCATAGCCAAGTGCCGCAGCTGCTTCGATTGTATGAACGCCATTTCTGGATTCGATTCTTTCGATCAGATGATCTTTTCCCGGATCATCAGAAGCATAAACAAGGTCAATACATGCCTGATCAATCGCAATCGGATCTTCTGAAATCAGAATACCGATATCATTCATACATGGATCTTCCGCCTTTGCACAGCAGTCACAGTCAACAGACATGTTCTTCATGACATTAATGTAGACTGTATTTCCATGGAAATATTCATGAACTGACTTTGCTGCATCCGCCATGGATTCAAGGAACAGATCATGATCTGCTGTCCAGAGCTTTTCCACTTCTCCAGCTCCGTGAATATATGCCTTGCCATAGGCGGAAGCTACACCGATGGATAACTGCTTCAGGGCACCGCCATATCCGCCCATCGGATGTCCCTTAAAGTGGGAAAGAACAATCATACCGTCATAGTTGACAAGATTCTTACCGACAAAATTTTTCTGAATCACCTTTCCATCCGGAATGGCAAGTTCCATGTCAGGACCTTCTCCATCCAGAAGGTCCACATCAAATGCAACAGACCAGCCGTGCTTCTTCAATGTTTTAACGTGTCTTTCTGTTGTATTTCTTGTTCCTTCGTATGCCGTATTGCACTCTACAACTGTTCCGCCGATCGTATTAATCACCGGCTTCCAGAAATCAGGTCCCAGAAAATTCTGGTTTCCTTCTTCTCCGGAGTGCAGTTTAAAGGCAATCTTCCCAGTCACCTTCTTACCGAGAGCTTCATACATTTCCAACACCTTTTCCGGTGTAATTGTACGTGTAAACAATACTTTGGATTTCATTATCATTCATCCTCGCTTTCTGACTATACTATACACCTCAAGCCAGCTTTACAAGCAACCTCTTTTCCACGGATTATTCTTTTTTCAGAAATCGGAAAAAACATGAATTCTACTTTCCCTGCCCTATAATAACTGCGATGGAGGAATAGAAAAATGAGCTTTCCAAAGAATTTTTTATGGGGTGGCGCAATTGCTGCCAACCAGTACGAAGGGGCGTGGCTGACAGATGGCAAACAGCCTAACGTAACCGATGTTCTTGTCGGTATCATGGCAAAGGATCCAGGCCTTGCATGGAATCCGGAAACAAAGAAGTACGAAATGAAGCTGAATCCTGACAAGGTATACCTTTCTCATGATGCGGTTGATGGATATCACCGTTATCGTGAGGACCTGAAGATGATGAAGGGTATGGGTTTCAACAGCTTCAGAACATCCATTTCCTGGGGAAGAATCTTCCCAAATGGCGATGAAACAGAACCAAACGAAGCAGGTCTGAAGTTCTATGATGACATGTTTGACTGCATGAGAGAACTTGAAATGGAACCTGTCATCACATTATCCCACTACGAAACACCTCTGCATCTTGTTACAGAATATGGCGGATGGTCCAATCCGAAACTGATCGGTTTCTGGATGAACTATGTAAAGACTGTATTCACACGTTATAAGGGCAAGGTCAGATACTGGCTGACATTCAATGAAGTCAACAACATGTTCCGTATCCCATTTGTATCCGGTGCGGTGCTTACCATCGATAATCCTGCAGATCCTTCCGATCCGATCGGCTCCACAACAGAACAGGATAAATGGGATGCATTCCATAACATCGTTGTAGCCAACGCAATGACGGTTGAAGCCGGTCATGAAATTGACGCAGAAAATCAGATCGGATGCATGATGACTGCATCTTCCGTTGCTACATATCCATATAACTGCGATCCGGAAAACATTCTTGGAACACTGGATGCACAGAGAAGAAACATCTTCTACATGGCTGACTGCTTCTGCCTTGGCATCATTCCGACATATCTCAACAAAGTCTGGAAGGAAGCAGGTGTCACTGTCACATTCACAGAAGAAGAACTCGCGCTGATCAAAAAGTATACAGTCGACTTCCTCTCCTTCTCCTATTATCGTTCCACAACATTTGACAAGGATGTCAATCTGAAGGTAGATACAAGCGGACTTGTATGCCGTGACAACCCATATCTGAAAGATCAGGCTCCAAAGCCATGGGGATGGGCTGTTGACCCTGCAGGTTTACGTTATACACTGAATGTTCTGTATGACAGATATCATCTGCCTCTGATGATTGTTGAAAACGGCGTTGGTCTGGATGAAAATCTCGATGAAGAAGGAAAGATCCACGATGACTTCCGTGTTCACTACATCGAAGAACATATCAAAAATGTTCACGCTGCGATTGAAGATGGTGTTGACTGCCGCGGTTATCTGTACTGGGGTCCGATCGATGTTGTTTCTGCCGGAACAGGCGAAATGAAGAAGAGATATGGATTTGTCTATGTTGATCGTTTCAACGATGGACATGGCACTCTGGAAAGAAAGACAAAGGAATCCTACAATCGTTACAAGGAAATCATCGAATCCAACGGTGAAGTGCTTCTGTAAATAGCCAAAGGGACTGTACATGCAGCCCCTTTTCCTTTACAGTCGATACATGGAAGACAGAAGTCTTTTCCCGGATTCACTGGCAAACAGTTTCTCATATGCCTGATAGATCGCTTCCTTTTCATAGTTGCTTTCATGTGCATTGACAAGATAATCTGCTTCCAGAAGAATCTGATAATCCATATCATCGCAAAGATGATACGTATGATGATGTGATACGATCCAGGAAATCCTTTCAATCATTTCCGTCTGCACATCACTTCCCGCAAAGAAACGTTCCACAAGCTCAGCACCTTCCTTTTCCTGCAGATGTCCGTTTGTATTGCCGTATTTTACACGGCACAAAGGGCATGCAATATCATGCACCACAGCAGAAAGTTCAAGAATCTGCTGTGTTTTTTCATCGAGATGTTCCATCTGTCCAATCAGCCTTGCATAGGCATGCACCTTCATGAAATGGGCAATATCATGCAG
>JAEDEK010000097.1 GCA_016293365.1 Bulleidia sp.
TTACTACATCTGTCATATCTTTTTCCTCCCCTTACAGAATCTATATGTAGTACCAAAACAAAAAGCACTGCATGGACTCCTCCCTTACACAACAGGACGGAGTATTCCGCGGTGCCACCTGTCTTGCTCAATAGCCACTTGGTGGAACTTTTACGTTCCTGTCCCTTTAACGCTGGACATGCGTCTTGCCTACTAGTTTCCGTTGGGCTTGCGACTGATAAAGTGTTTTCCAGATGGATCAGTACTGCTTCTCACCATACGCAGCTCTCTTTACCTGAAGGTCATCCTTCCCTCTTCGTCTTCGTCTTTGAAAATATGGTCACAATCTTACATTCTGTTGAAACTTTTTGCAAGCGTAAAATTAAGATTTTTCAATCTTTTTCCATTTTTAAATGCGTTTTTTGCAAAATAATTTCTATTTTTCTTCATTTTTTCGATTTTTATATGCCTTTTCTCGAATTTTTTATATAAATCAAAAAAAAGAATCATTTTTCAGATTCTTTTAGAAATGCAGTTTCTGAAGAACCTTGCAGAACTCTGTATTGCTCTGCATAGTCCCACAATAACAATAAAGATTTCCAGTCTGCCTAAGATCATACCTGCCATTTCAATTAACAACACAGCACTTCCTGTAACAGGACCTGTCAGCCCGATTGATAGACCAACCGTTCCAAGAGATGAAGCAAATTCAAACATCGCTTCATCCAGTGAACAATGGCAGGCAAGTGTCAGTGCCATTGTTCCGCATATGTATATAAACAGATAACATCCGATAAATCCGACTGTATCCAGACACACCTCATCATCAATCCGTGTTTTTCCCTGCGCTCTGTAATAGGACGGAGATTCCACACATCTGCCTGGCTGCATCTTCTTTCTGATATTCAGACATACCATCCGGATCAGAAGATAAACTCTTGTCAGTTTAATGCCACCGGCAGTAGAACCAAGCCCTCCACCCACAAGCATTAACAGAATCAGCATTCCTCTTGCAAAAGAAGGCCAGTTTGCATAGGACATCGTCGCATAACCACTTGTGGATAAAGCGGAAGCAGTATTGAAGAAAGCATGGCGGAAGGCATCCTGTACAGGCATGATCGAAAGTAAGGAGCAACCTGTCAAAAGAATGGATATCGCAAGCAGAATAAACATGAATCTTACTTCACTGACCTGAATCACACGCTTCCATTTACCTTTGACAGCCAATAACAGCACCGCAAAGTTTGTCGTTCCAAGAAGCATGAGAACAACCGTCACACACTCAATCGCAAAGCTGTTGTATTCTCCGATACTGTTGAGTTTTGTGGAAAATCCTCCCGTTGATAACGAACACATCGCATGACATATTCCATCAAATACCGGCATCCCGGCAATTGCATATGCGATTGTTCCTGCGCCAAGAAAACAAAGATACATCAGAAGAATCATTCTTGCGGTTCTGCCAAGATTTGGCATCAGCTTATCCGGATGTCCTTCAGCATTGAAAAGATCCATGGAATATCTGTCATTGACAAGCATGATAATCATCATGATAAATCCAAGTCCACCGCAATACTGCATGAAACTGCGGTAAAACAGGAATATCTTTGATGTTATGCTGACATCCATGACAGAAAGACCCGTCGTAGTCCATCCGCTGACCGATTCAAACAAAGACTGAATCACATTCAACTGTCCACTGATCAGAAACGGAAACGCACCAATGGCAATTCCCCAAAGCCACGTAAACAATACAATACGCATGCTTTTTCTCTGTCCTGCAGATCTAGGTGAATCACTTTCCTTTTCCACGAACAGCACACACGTCAACCATCCGCCAGCAATTGAAATCACAGATGGTATCACAAATGACAGTGCGTAATGCATTTCCTGTGGATAAAAGATAAGGATGCATACAGGCATGAATACAAGAATACCGATCAGAATCATCAGTTGCCCGCATACATTTCCTTTTCGAATCCGTTTCATCTCATGCACCGCCCTTCAGCTCAAGTGCAGCTATCTTTTCCTGTCCGTTGGCACAGATCAGAACAAGGATATCCCCTGCCTGTATTCTTGTATCGCCGCGGGGAATCAGCGTCTGTTCCTGACGCAGAATACAGCCGATAATCACTTCTTTAGGCAGATCAATCTGCCAGATCTGCTTTGAAACAGATGGATCATTCGCTGCAATTTTCACTTCCGCAATATGGATTCTACCCTCTGAAATCGGGATGACATTGGTCATTTCTTCCATAAATGCCTGCTGTTCGATGATATCTGTTACAGCAGATATTGTGCATATGACTCTGTCCACACCCATGGAATAGAAGAAATCCATCTTTTTCGGATCACTCAGAAGCGATATTGTACGCTTTACGCCAAACCTCTTTTTGCACAGCTGACAGATCACAAGATTATCTTCATCTTTGGATGTCAAAGCTATCGCAATATCAGCTGAAAAAGCTTCCGCATCTTCGAGAACATAAGGTTTTGTTCCATCTCCTAAGATCACCATCCCATTACCGCTGTCCGCAAGCATCCGACAGTCTTCATCAGAAGCATTGATAATTGTCACACAGCATCCTTTGTCACTCAAAGACTGGCTTAATGCACGGGCCTTGCTGCGACCACCGATCAGAAGAACATTCTTTTTCATGCATGCACCTCTTTGGAGGCTTCTGTTCCTCTGTTGAGAATCAGATCCACCTGTCTTGCGGAAAGAACAGAAGGACATATCGTTTCAATCCCGAAATCCTGATAGACACAGCTTCTTTGCGGATCGGAAAGTCTTGCAATGACCTTTCTGACATTGAACACTTCCTTAGCAAGCTGGGAAATCATGATATTGACATTGTCATTATCCGTTACTGCTATCAATGTATCTGCACGTTTCAGTTCTACAGAATCAAGAATATCCAGATCCATGCCATTTCCTTCAACACTCAGACCTCCAAAGGAAGAAGACAGCTTACGGAAGGAATCCTTATCCTTATCCACTACAACAACATCTTCACCTTCACCATACAGTGTATCCGCAATCCCTGCGCCCAGTCTTCCGCATCCAACAACCACTGTATATGCATGTCTTTTATTCGTCATATCACATCCATCCTTTCATTTCACAACCTGATTCGTCATATGCACATCGTGTGCTGCTGCAGAAAGTACCAAATCTTTCCAGATTGACACGCGATGGCTGATAGGAAGGATACAATGCATACGCAGCTCTGAAATGACGCATTGCTCGTACATGATCCCCTTCCTTTTCCAGAACAATTCCAAGCAGATTATGCGGCTGTGGTGCATCGGGATAATGCCCCATCGCTTCACAGATCTGCTTCACACAGGAAACAAAGTCTCTTCTTTCCGCTTTTTTCCTGATATCATCACACAGTTTCTGCAGCTGCAGATTCCTGCCGTTTTCATCCATGTCCAACATACAAAAAGCCTCCTTTCAATGTGCTTCCTGATGTATTTTCATTGTAGAATTGCAGCTGTGAGTGTGCTGTGAGAGATTGTATGTTCCTGTGAGAACGGTGTGAGAATTCAATAACTCTTTGTTTCATGAATGGAAAACAGAAAATACGATCATAAACCCCATGATAAAATGATCCCATGAATCAGATCAGAGAAGCAGATATTCAGGACTTTTCAGGTATATATCATCTTGTATGCCTGTTAGAAGAAACACAGTTTGATAAAGATGCGATGTATGAAGTATTTCTTCATACCCTTAACAACAACACCGTTTTCGTATCCTGTGAAAACAATATCATCACAGGCTATCTTGTATTATCCATCACTTACCAGATGCATCATTGCGGAAAAGTCGCAGAGATCATTGAATTATGTGTAGATGATGCATATCACAATCGAAAGATCGGTACAACACTTCTGCAGAAGGCACAGGAATATGCAATTCAGCAAGGATGTGTAAACATGGATATCAAAACAAATCAGAAACGAAAAGATGCCCATCGTTTCTATGCGCGCAATGGATTTATCAATACGCATTACACTTTCACAAAAGTCATAAAAAAGTCATGAAACATCTCCCCATGACTTCATTTTTTCTATCAGCGCTTTGACAACAGGACGGATTGGCGGAGAGATCATGGAAAGTTCAATTTCCTGCGGATCAAAGAAACGCAACTCATCCATTTCCTCTTCCTGCCTGCGTATTTCCCCATGGTATTGATGACAGAGGTAAATGATTTCGATATTCGATACCTCATCTCCATTTGGATAGATATAATGTACTTCCTTACCGGTGTTGACCATAAAGAATTCCAGCTTGTCTGCAATCAGACCCATCTCTTCCTGCAACTCTCTTTTTGCGCAATCTTCCACCTTTTCATCAATTTCCAGTGATCCACCAGAATAACCCCATAGATGATTATCTGTTCTTTTTCCCAGCAGAATCTGCCCCTGCTGATTGATGACGATAATACTTGCTGCGCATTGGATCAATGCCCGATGTCCCACATGCTTACGCAGCTCCATGATATATCCGCTCATTACAGTTCACCTTATACCAGCCCTGCAAAAGTCAGATCTCCCGTTTCCAGTTCAACCAGCCATTCAGAAACTGTAATGGACCACAGATCAAAAACAAGGCTCCAAGCCACTTTGTTCCATGCAGAAGATTCCCGATTCCTGCAATCAGAAAACCGATTCCCGCAAGCACATTACATACTACAAGAGTTTTCTTACCCATATTCACCTCCGGTTTATCATCGCTACTGCACTTGAAATCACACCGATTCCAAGCAATACGATTCCTTTTTCCTCACTCAGATTTCCCATCAGACTTAACACAACAACCGCAACACCCATTGCCAGTGTGATTGACTAAAAAATCATCACTGTCAACTCTTTCAGATGATCAGACTCCATCATCACACCCCCTTGATCCACTTTCAGTCTACAACAACTCACAGAATATTCCACCCAACTGAATCGGTTAGAATGTGTCAGTTTTTCACATGCCATTTCTGTCTGCTTCACGTATAATAGAGATGACGAAAGTGAGCATATATTTTATGAATTATGACGTAATCATCGTCGGGGCGGGCCCTGGCGGAATTTTTGCAACGTATGAACTGATGCAGTTGAAACCGGAACTGAAAGTCGGTGTATTTGAATCTGGACATAGACTCGAACAGCGCAGATGTCCGATTGATGGAAAGAAGATCAAATCCTGTATCAAATGTCCAACATGTTCCATCATGAGCGGCTTTGGCGGAGCTGGTGCATTCTCTGATGGAAAATACAACATCACCAACGACTTTGGCGGAAGCCTGTATGAATACATCGGAAAGAAAACAGCACTGGATCTGATGAACTACGTGGATACCATCAACATGAAATATGGTGGTGAAGGAACGAAACTGTATTCTACTGCCGGTTCAAAATTCAAGACAATCTGTATCCAGAATGACCTTCATCTTCTCGACGCCTCTGTCCGACACCTTGGTACAGACATCAACTATGTTGTTCTTGAAAATCTGTACCATCATTTGAAAGACAAGGTCGATTTCTATTTTGATACCCATGTAGATACAGTCAGAAAAACAGATGATGGATATGAAATCATCGCAAAAGACCAGACTTATACATGTAAAGACTGCATTATTTCTGTAGGCCGTATCGGCAGTAAATGGATGGAATCTGTATGTAAGCAGCTGGATATTCCAACAAAGTCCAGCAGAGTTGACATTGGTGTACGAGTGGAACTGCCTGCGGAAGTATTTGCTCATCTGACAGATGAACTGTATGAAAGCAAAATTGTATACCGTACAGAAACCTATGGTGATAAAGTCAGAACTTTCTGTATGAATCCAAAGGGTGCAGTTGTATCCGAAAACACAAATGGTATTATTACTGTTAACGGTCACAGCTATGAAGACCCATCCAGACAGACAGCCAACACAAACTTTGCACTGCTTGTTGCCAAAAACTTTTCAGAGCCATTCAAGGACTCCAACGGCTATGGTGAATCCATTGCCAGATTAAGCAACATGCTTGGTGGAGGCGTCATTGTTCAAAGATTCGGAGATCTGATCAGAGGAAGAAGATCCACCCCAAGCAGAATCGAAGAAGCATTCATCACACCAACACTCAGCGCAACCCCAGGTGATCTGAGCCTTGTTCTTCCAAAAAGAATTCTCGACGGAATCATCGAAATGATCTACGCTTTAGACAAAGTAGCTCCTGGTACCGCAAATGATGATACCCTGTTATATGGTGTGGAAGTCAAATTCTATAACATGGAAGTAGAAGTCAATGAAAAACTTGAATCCAGATACAGGGGACTGTACATCATTGGTGACGGAAGCGGTATTACACATTCCCTGTCACATGCTTCCGCAAGCGGTGTTCATGTAGCACGTAACATCGTTCAACAAGACCTTCGGTAAATTCACAACACTCTTCGACCAGTATCATTTTCACCGATACTGGTTTTCTTATTACTAATGATGCATACAATCGAATAGTTAAATGTAGATACGCAGCCTTCATCAACAGATTTCCAAGCTGAAACAAATATTCAAAATCTTCATAAACTTTTCGATTGTCGTAATGATGTTGTATGTTTATCGTTAAAAATGAATAGTCCAGTGAAACAAGAGCTGCATAGAAATCTTGTTGAGGTTATAATACTACCCCCTTAAAAAGGAAATTTTGCAGACGCGCCTGCAAAATCATAACTGGTCACATTTTTGCATTTTTCTTCATGTAGATAATGAGAATTCCCGTACCTGGAATATGAATGAGGTGTCAAAAGAAGAATGGCATTCCAGAACACGGTTGACCGTAATATTTCTACACAATAATACTATCGCTTCTTGAAAGCACCAAAAAATGTAATACGTAAAATTGTAATTGTGTCAGAATCCAGTGAAAAGAACCATTTACATTCCATTGATTTGGTTCATGTGATTATATGATGGCTTATTACAACTTCATTAATCCGCGATCTACTTGACACTCAGGCAACCCCCAGCACCCTCAAAAGCGCTCCGTTGACGAAAATAAAGCCCCTTGGCAATACCGGAGTTCACAAGTGCAGCAGGGAA
>JAEDEK010000098.1 GCA_016293365.1 Bulleidia sp.
CGTTGTGAATTCAGTATGGCATTGAGCTCCGCATGTACGACAAAGGCATACTTTGTATCCAGCACACCACCTTCTCTTCCCCATGGGAATTCATCATCGGAAACACCGCTTGGAAAGCCGTTATAACCGATGGATACAACACGGTTGTTTTCATCCACAATGACGGCACCGACCTGTGTATTCGGATCTTTGGAACGGAGTCCGGAAAGATGGGCAAGGCCCATGAAGTATTCTTCCCATGTTAATACGTTATCTGTTCTTTTATTCATTCGGAAACCTCACTGCTGTGCACGCAGAATATTCAGAAGTCTGTCAAAATATTCCGGTAATGGAGCTTCAAAGCTCATCTTTCTGCCGGTACGTGGATGTTTGAGTGTCAGCCTGTAGGCATGCAGTACCTGCCCCTGCGTATCCATGAGTGGACATCTGTGCCCATACTTGTCATCCCCGACAACCGGATGATTGATATATTTCATATGCACACGGATCTGATGGGTTCTTCCTGTTTCCAGGGAACAGTCAAGCAGTGTATATTTTCCAAACCGTTCCTTGACGTGGAAATGCGTCTTTGCTTCTTTGGAGTTGTATTCGCTGACAGCCATCTTCTGTCTGTCCTTGCGGTCTCTGCCGATCGGTGCATCAATCAGACCTGCCTCATTGGCAATATTTCCTTCCACAAGTGCCAGATATTCTCTGTGACATGTCTTGTTTTCAAGCTGGGAAGCAATGGAACGATGTGCTTCATCGTTCTTGCAGGCAACAATACAGCCGGTTGTCTCTTTATCAATCCGATGGACAATGCCCGGTCGGATGACACCGTTGATACCGGACAAATCGGTGCAGTGATATAACAGAGCGTTGACCAGTGTTCCATCCGGATTTCCAGGAGCAGGATGAACAACCATCCCCTTTGGTTTGTTGATAACGATGATATCTTCATCTTCGTACAGAATATCCAAAGGAATATCCTGCGGGATGATATCTGTCGGTTCATCTTCCGGTATATCACAGGTGATCACATCCCCTGCCTGTACCTTATAGGAACTCTTTTCACTCGTTCCATTGACAAAGACTTCCCCAGCCTTTGTCAGTTCCTGTACTCTTGTGCGGGAAAGGTCTGATACGGTGGAAAGAAACTTATCCAGTCTGATTCCACTTTCTTCAGCCGTCCATTCCATATGGCTCATACCGCCTTCTCCTTTCTTTCTTCCAGAAATGCATCCAGAATCAGTAATCCGACACCCAGGCACAAAGCAATATCTGCGACGTTGAATACCGGAAAATCATATCCGAAAATATAAAAATTCAGAAAATCACGCACGTAGCTGAACACAAGACGATCGATGAGATTTCCAGCAGCACCGGCCATCATGAATCCAATGGATATTGTTGTGATCCGATCGGGTCTTCTGTACATCAGATACCACAGCATGACGCCGATTGCGGCAAATGCCGCAAGAGATAACAGCAGCTGCTGTCCGGAAAGCATGGACCATGCCATGCCTGTATTCTGTACATAAGTGATATGAAAGAAACCGGAGATGACCGGAATATCTTCAAACAGCACCATATTGGTGCTGATCAGAAACTTCGTAACCTGATCGAGAATCAGTACAGTCACCGCAATGATCAGTGCCGCTGTCATTTTCTTCCCTCCCTCTGTACAAACCTGACAAACTGTTCCAGCTGATATGGTTCATAGACTGCCATGATCTTATCATATGCCGCATCAAAGTTTTCGGATGTATATCCTTCATCCTTTCTTTTCAATAACAGCTGCTTGAGCATGTCACTGTTTTCCTTTGAAAATGCATCCGTGCGCACTGCTGCTACAGTGCCGTCTTCATCCACCAGGACAAGTGCCCAGCTTTCAGGGATCGGTTGTGCAAGGGTTTCAAAGAAAGCATCGTCAGCATCTTTGACGCACAATGGAATATCACTTGTTTCCAGGCAGTCTTCGATTTCCAGCAGGAAACCGTCAACGCATCCCTTGGAAAAGAAAGATACACTCATCTGATTGTGCAGAGCGTTGTGACGTTCTTCCCCAACCCATACACGATCCTTGATGAAGAAATACCAGACGTGATCTATGTAATCCGTCCAGATTCCATCCATCGATTCAAATCCTATATTTTCACCTTTCTGGTACATATGTTTTTACCTCATTTCTGTCAAATTATACGGGAAACCATGCGTTTGAGCAATGCTTTGCAGATCAATGACCAGTTCATTGTGAAATACATTTCTGCGATGGGCAATGGAAATCACCGTTCTGCCCTGTGCAGCCTTCTGCAATGCGTGATTCACCATCTGTTCTGTTGCTGCATCAATCGAGGCATTCATCTCATCCATCAGAAGAATCCGTGGATTGCATACAATTGCTCTAGCAATCGATAACAGCTGCAGCTGTCCATCGGACAGTTTCAACCGATCCCTGCCTGTATCAAGACCATCGGATAAACCCGTATACCAATCATACAGCCCGACGGTATACAGAGCTGAAATCAGTGTTTCATCCTGGATGTCAGGGCGATGCAGTGTCAGTTGTACACGCAGATTGCCTTCAATCAGTGCTGTTTTCTGTTCAACAACACCGAACAGTTCTCTTCGCTGTATTTCCGATAATGCATATGGGTTCCTTCCCTCAATCAGGATCTGACCTGCCTGAGGTTCATACAGCCCTTGAATCAAAGCAAACAGTGTACTTTTCCCACTTCCGGTTCTTCCAGTCACAATGATATGCGCTCCTGCATCTACCATCAGACTGAAATCCTGAAATACAGGGTGCTCTGCTGAATAACCGAATGATACATGACGTATTTCAATCTGATGGGTACAGGGAATAACCCCTGTATCTGAATCATTCTTCTCAGGTAAAGCCATAAAGTCATTCAGTCTGCTGAAAGCAGCCTGTGCTTCCTGGATTGCCTGAATCTCTTTTCCAAGACTTTCAATCGGATCAAAGATCTTCGTGATATATGTCATCAACGCCACACCTGTTCCAGCCGATACGCCGAATAGATCACTCATTCCCGTAAAACCGGCAATCAGACACATCATCACACCTGTCAGGATGGAAGATACAGTTACAATGACCGGTGAATATACCGCATCATAAAACGATACATGACGTAAAGCAGCATATCCCTTCTCAATGGTCCGATCGAACCTGTGTTCCATATATGGCTGTGCCTGATATGCATAGACTGTCTCATAGGTCTGCCCTGTTTCAGGAAGGATGGCTGCACTTTCACTGACTGCCTGTCTGTTTTCCTTCTGACTTTCCAGCATCTTTTTCTGAACTGTTCTTGTATAGATTGCAACAAATGGTAATACAAATAAGACAAGAAGGAAAAGGCCTCTGCTTTTCACATAAATCACAACAAGAATACCGATCAGACTGCATGCATCCGCCACCATCGATATAATCCCGCCGGAAAATACAGTGCCGGCACTGTCCGTATCAGAAATGATGATGGAAGAAATCTCTCCCGCAGCATGCTGATCAAAATACGAAGTATCGAGATCTTTCAGTTTCTTCAGCAAAGCCGATCGCATCTGATACAGCACATTCTGACCTGTGATGATGATTGTTCCTTCTCTGCATACTTCCAGAATACAGTTAACAGCAGATATGCAGATCCACAGGATACAAAGTCCCATCACATCCATATTTCCATCGAGAATCCGATTGATGATCTGTTCCATCAGCAATGGTGGAATCAGGCCAGCCACAATACATCCGATGATACTCAGGATCATACAGGCGGAAGTAAACGGATGAAATCGGACAGATGCCAGGATACCCTGAATCATAACACTGCGATGTTTTCTGTTCATACTTCCGTCCTTTCACACTGCAGCTGCACAAGTGTCCGATATTCTGCATTCTCTTCCAGCAGTGATGCATGAGAGCCACAGACACACGTCCCATTCTGGATGCAGATTACCTGATCCATCAGATCAAAGCAGTCCAGACGATGGGAAAAGAGGATGATCACACGATCCCTGTATCTGTTTTTCAGGGTCATGAGAATCTGCTGTTCCGTCTTTGTATCCACAGAAGCAAACGGATCATCCAGCACAAGTACGGATCTATCAGAATACAGAGCTCTTGCCAGAGCAGTTCTTGCCTGCTGTCCGATGGAAAGATGACACCCTGCTTCTTTTGCACTCTGGTCCGGATCAGTTTCATGATCCAGGCATACATCCTGCAATACCTCATGAATGTCACCGTCTTTTCCAAGTGTGATGTTATGATAGATCGTATCATTAAAGATCTGTGGACGGTTGGTACAATACGCCACATCATACATGGATAACGGACAGCCATCCGCCATCACACATCCCTGCATTTCACGGATTCCGGAAAGAATCTGCGCCAGCAGTGTCTTGCCACAGGCAACCCGACCGGTAATACCGGTAATTGTCCCCTTTTCAAAATGAAGATGGATATCATGCAATACTGGTACGGATGGATCATAATATGCCACGGGAATGGAACAGGTAACACTGCTGATATCCTGTGGGACATGTGGCTCATCCTGTATTTCATGCATCTGTTCCTTGATCCTTTTCCAGCACACAGAAGATCTTGTCATGGAATTGAACAGTGCAGCTGATTTGGATGTTTTCAATGACACTCTTGTATAACAGCTGATATAGGCAGTCATAACAGCGATATTCCACAGTCCGCTTTCAATCCTTCTGATCCCGATGAGAAAAACAAAGATCATACCAAGCAGGCAGATTACCCGATAGAAAGGACCTATTCCCGACACAGCAAACTGCGCTTTTGATACAGTGGTATTCATGTGGGCAAAAGCCTTTTCTACAGTTTCATCCATGTTGCTTTCACACCCAGCACTGCGATAGGATCGGAAAGATGAAATACGATCCACGACAAGCTGATTGGCATGATCTCGACTTTTCCTTGCCTGTACTTCCAGGGCAGTGACGGTTTTCTTCATTCTTTCCGCAAAGAAGAATGCAAGCGGTGGAAACAGACCGGCCACCAACGTCAGCTTCCAGTCATACAAGCATAAAGTCACAACATAGGAAAGCATTGCAATCCCTGTATCAAAGATTTCCGTAATGACCTTACGGATACCTTCCACGCAATCATCGACATCCTTGAGTGTACGTGAAAGCAGACCTCCCGCATTCAGATCAGCCAGATTAACAGGCGTATGAATCAGACTGTGATATAAATCAAGTTTCATACGACGGTTGATATGATTGGCCATATACCGTACAGAAAGGCGTTTGAAAAACCTTGCCAGCTGTACGATGAACACGACGGAAATATAAATCATGACCAGAACATACATATCCTTTTCACCAGCCTGCTGGTTCAGGATATCGGAAAGACATTGAGCAAGCTGTCCCTCAAAATATGGAAACAGAGCAATCCCGATGTTGTAGACCAGTCCTGTGACAGTAATCAGCACCACCAGTTTCCATTCCACCTGTACATAATGCATGAGTTTTCTTTTCTGATGTGTTTTCTGCATTACTTCCATTATAAAGCAAAACACCCTTTGCGGGTGTCATGTCATTGCGCTTTATATGCCTTGAGTGCCTGGGCGATCTGGTCAGGGCATGATGTGGACTTAGGACCACATGTAATACCTTCCAGACGGCTGATGATTTCATTGACATTCTGTCCCTTCAGTAATGAAGAAATGCCCTTGAGATTACCATTGCAGCCACCGATCACTTCAACAGATCTGATGATATCACCATCCAGATCAAAGATCATCTTTCTGGAGCAGACACCCTTTGGTGTATATTCAAATGTACTCATGTTTTCTTTTCTCCCTTTGACTTCTGCATTTTATCACTTCTTTTCCAAAAATAAAATATATGTTACCCTGTAACCATGCAACAGATCAGAGATGAATACAGACAGGCTTTACAACGCCTGCATTATGAAACGTATACCGATGTACAGAAACTGGTTATCCCATCCGCCATGGAAGGAAAGGATGTGTTTGTCCATGCCCCTGCTGGTTCTGGCAAAACACTTGCCTATGTATTGCCGATCCTGAACAGTCTGACACTGCAGGGAAAAGGCAAACATATGCCAAAGGCACTGATTCTGTGTCCAACAAGAGAACTGTGCATGCAGGTGGCATCCCTCATCCGCAGCATCCTTCTGCATATTGAAGGATATCGGACCATCGTTCTGACAGGTGGTGTGGATATCAAGGCACAGATCCGAGCCTTCAGAAACGGTGGAGATATTGTGGTAGGAACGCCATCCAGAATTACGGACCATATCCGCAGACATACTCTGAAGATGGAAGCCATCACAACCCTTGTTCTGGATGAAGCGGATGAGATGCTGCAGATGGGATTTATTGAAGATGTCAGACAGATCATCTCTGCTCTATCTGACCATCAGACACTTGTGCTTTCCGCTACATGGCAGGATAACATCAAAGCATTATGCAGCTCCATCCTCACGGATCCCGTCGAAGTTCACATCGAAAAGGAAACGGTCATTCCTCTTCGAACAACAGTACATCTGGTTTCGATTGATGAAGCTCATAAACTGAACCGATGTGCACAGATTCTGAAAAAAGCAGATCGTTCCACAATCATTTTCACAAACCGGAAAGCTACCGCAGACTTTGTCTGTTCCAGCATGCAGAATAAAGGTTTTTTATGTGCCTCCATTCATTCGGATATGAACTGGCAGTCAAGAAAGAAAATCATGGAAGACTTCCGTGCCGGCAGGATCCATATCCTATGCGCAACAGCTGTTGCCCAAAGAGGAATCGATGTTCCAGGAGTCGATACGGTGATTCTTTATGATATTCCAGACAGTCAGCAGCAGCTGATTCATCGTACCGCAAGAACCGGCAGAGCAGATCATCCAGGCGATGCCTGGCTGTTATGCACGAAACAGGAAATGAAGAAATATCCATACAGAAAACTGTTT
>JAEDEK010000099.1 GCA_016293365.1 Bulleidia sp.
CATCATCTGAAAACAGAAATTCTACAGTTTTCAAAGAAGAAAAAGGACAGCTTTTCGAACTGTCCTTTGGTACTTATCTGGATGCCTGTTCCACCCTGGAATTAAAATATTCCTTAGCTGCTTCATAGCTCATATCCAAAGCTACAGCCAGCTCATTGAACAGGTAATTTTCCGCTTTCTGCAGATATTCATCATCCACGGATGCTGTTTTCTTATGATTTTCAATACGCGCCTGATTTCTGGAATAGGACGTCTTGATGATGGCAATCAGATCGTGAATGTCATCTGTTTTCAATAGATTTGCATACTGGCTCTTCATATTGGCAGGCTTGTTTTCCAATAAGTCAATGTAGGCTGTAGAAGCGATGAGTTCCTCAATCTCTTCTTTTGTAATCAGGGCACGTAAATGGCCTGCCTTATTGGCAATCGGTACCTGCATTCTTGTAGATCCTTCATCCGCATGATACGGGACAAGGATATAGCACATCTCCTTGGTAAAATCACTTCTGTGTTTTCCGACAATACGACATACGATTCTTCGATATACGACAATATCATTCACTTTGAACACGACCGATCACCTCATTTCATTACTTCTATTTTACCATTTTCACGCGGTTTTCGTAATGTTTAAATGATCTGAAGCAGGAAAAATTTCAGGTATTCTGTTTCGGGCACAGCCATCATGACAGGATGATCAGGTGCGGCACCACGCTGCTCGATCATCCTGATTCCCACACCTGCATCATTTGCTGCATCCACAAGCATTTTTTCAAATTCGGCCTTCGGCATGAAGTGAGAACATGATGCACTGGCAAGATATCCGCCACGCTTCAATAAACGCATCGCATCCGCATTGACCTGCCGGTAACCATTCCGGGCATTGTGGAATGTTTTCCTCGATTTTGTAAAGGCAGGTGGATCAAGAATGATGAAATCAAAGTGAGCATGTTCTTTCTTCAGATCTTTCAATACATCAAAGACATCTCCCTGTCGGAAGGAAAGATGCAGATCATTTCTTTCTGCGTTCCTGCGTGCCATCTCAAGTGCACTTTCAGAAATATCCATTGCGGTTACGGAAGACGCACCGGCTTTTGCGGCATTGAGGGCAAAGGAGCCCGTATGGGTACAGCAGTCCAGTACACTTCTGCCCTCAGCCAGTTTCCAGATGGCTCTACGGTTGTATTTCTGATCCAGGAAAAATCCTGTCTTCTGTCCATTTTCAACATCCACTTCATAAATGATGCCGTTTTCAACGATCTGCGTAATCGTAGTGGCTGGATGCTTTTTACCATACCATCCCTTATATTGCTGCAGACCTTCCTTTTTCCGCAGTTCACCTTCGTTTCTTTCATAAATCCCGTCGATCGATTCCCCCATCTTTTCAAGCTCGGAAACCAGGGCAGCATAAATCACATCCTTATGCATTTCCGTTCCATACGATTCCACCTGCGTAACAAGAATGTTATTGTAGCGATCCACTGTAAGTCCCGGTAAACCATCTGCTTCTCCATGTACCAGTCTGCATGCTTTCAGATCTTCTTTCATGACATCCTTACGATACGCAACAGCATAGGCTGCCTTTCTTTCAAAGAAGGCATCTCCATAGGTTTCATTGGCATTGTTTCCAAGTAAACGGATTCGGATCTTTGAGTTTTCACTGTAAAAGCCTGTACCAAGATAGCTGCCCTTCTGGGAAAAGACATCCACAAAACCACCGTTATCAATCTGCTCACTCTGCTCTGTGATTTCGTCTGCATAAATCCATGGATGCCCTCTGCGTACAGATACTTCCTGCTTTACAGTAATACGTGCATATGGAAATTTTCTTTCTGTTTTCATTCACTAACCTCTTTCATTGAAAAGACGGTCTTTGATCAACCGTCTTTGTTTCACTATCTCTGTCCTTTATCGTAAGGAATGCCTTCTGCCTTAGGTGCAGCAGAATTTCTGGATGTAAATGCCAGAACAACAAGAGAAATGATATATGGCAGCATGTTGTAAACGGAAGATGGAATGTTCAGAGCTGCCAGGAATCCGATACCTGTATAGACATTGGAAAGGGCACGGAAGAAACCGAACAGAACAGCCGCAAGAGCGATTCTCTGCGGTTTCCACTGTCCGAAAATCATGACCGCAAGAGACAGGAAACCAAAACCTGCTACACCTGCTTCAAACTTCCATTCCGATACACCGGACATGATATATGTAATACCACCCAGTCCACCAAGGAAACCGGAGATCAATACACCAGCCCATCTCATCTTATAGACATCAATTCCAACAGAGTTTGCTGCCTGTGGGTTTTCACCACACGCACGTAATCTCAGACCGAACTTCGTCTTATACAGAATGATATACATCACAACAAGCAGCACTACCGCAATCAGCATCATCCAGTTGAATTCAAATCCACCGATACGGACAATAAACAGTTTCTTCTGATTGACATACTTGAGAATCGTGGATACATCATCCGGATTTCTTGAACTGTTGAATGCACGTACCATGACAGCCGCAACAGAAGTAGCCAGCAGGTTCATTGCAGTTCCTACCAGTGTCTGATCAGCGTTGAAGTTGATACTTGCCACAGCAAGCAGACAGCTGTACAGCATGCCGAAGATCACTGCTGCAAGACATACAAGCAGAATCATGAGGAATGGATTTGATACCGAACTGAACATGTTCATCGCCATGGCACCACCAAGCGCACCCATGACCATGATACCTTCCAGACCAAGGTTGATCACACCGGAATGTTCGGAGAAACAGCCACCAAGTGCGACAAGAGTCAGCACGGAGGCAAAGATAATCGTGTACTGTAACAGTAAAATCATGCGTTTTCTCCTTTCCGTTCAGTCTTTTTTCTTCTTGCGTTCATCACTGTCTTGAAGAACAGTACAAATCCACAGAAGTAGATGATGACACCGGATATCAGATCAGAGATCTGCGATGGATATAACATACGGTCAATCAGAGATCCACCATCCGTAATATTCTGAATGAAGAAGGATGAGAAGATCGTTCCGATCGGATGCAGACCGCCGAGGAATGTAGCTGCAATACCATTGAAGCCCATACCTGGAACAGAAGCCATTGTTGTTTCCCACTTGGAGAAACCAGACAGATACATGAAGGCTGCACCGATTCCGGCAAGGGCACCACCGATCATCAGCGTGACGATGATGTTCTTCTTTTCATGCATGCCGGCGTATCTGGCAGCTTCCTTGTTGTAGCCGGTTGCTTTGAGTTCATAACCGAACTTTGTCTTCTCCAGAACCACCCAGATAACGATGGCGGAGATAATCGCAAGCGGTACAGCGATTGTTACGTTTTTGTTGTTGTTGAATAAAGCGCCAAGACCAAGGGATGGCAGAAGGGCAGAAGGATTCTTCTGCGTTAAAGCCCATGTATATGGAGAAGCCGTATCCTTGGAGACTGGATTGGACAGAACCATATTGACTGCATACAGTGTAATCCAGTTGAGCATGATACCGGAAATGACTTCATTGACATTCCGGTATGCCTTCAATGCACCAGTCAGAGCACCCAGTAATCCACCGGCAACAACTGCTCCTAAAAGACATACATACCATGGCATATTGAAGATCAGAGCCAGTGCAAGAGCAGCTCCTGCTCCTGCTTCATACTGACCTGCAGCCCCGATATTGAATAAGCCTACTTTGTAACAGAAACAGATCGACAATGCACACATCAGCAATGGCGCTGTTTTGATCAGTGTATTACCAAATGCCTTCAGCATGGAGCCGACACTGTTTTTGGTCAGGAAGTTCAATACAATGGTAACAATTGCTTCCAGAGCACCTTCAGGTGCAATCAGAAGCAGAATGATAAAGCCTACAAAAAGCCCTGCAACAATACAGATCAGAGATGTCAGCAGTGTCTGAAAGCCAGGCATCTGCCAGAATTTTTTCTTTTCCATCATGCATTGCTCCTTTCTGTATCACGCTTTGCACCGGACATGTAAAGACCAAGTTCCTCCACATTGGTTTTCTTCGGATCCAGTTCACCGACGATTTCACCCTCATACATGACCAGGATCCGGTCGGACAGATTCATGACTTCTTCCAGTTCCAAAGAAACAAGAAGTACGGCATCCCCTGCATCTCGTCTTTCAATCAGACGTCTATGAATATTTTCAATCGCACCAACGTCAAGACCTCTGGTCGGCTGAACTGCCAATAGCACCTTATGTTCCCTGTCCATTTCACGGGCAACAATTGCCTTCTGCTGGTTACCACCGGACATGGATCTTGCGATTGTAGCAGCTCCCTGTCCAGAACGGATATCATACTGTTCAATCAGTTCATTGGCATACTGGCGGATTGCAGGTTTATTAAGGAAACCGTTTCTGGTAAACGCATCCTGCCAGTATCGTTGCAGAACAATGTTGTAATCCAAAGGATAATCGAGTACAAGGCCATGCTTCTGTCTGTCTTCCGGAATATGAGACATCACAGCGGAACGTTCACGGATGGAAGCATTGTTGTATTCCTTACCATCTACAACGATCTTTCCTTCCTTGAGCGGTTCAAGACCGGACAGTCCATAGACAAGTTCCGTCTGACCGTTTCCATCAATGCCGGCAATACATACAATTTCACCTGCATGTACATCAAAAGACACATTCTTTACCGCATTGTTGTTGTGTACCTTGGAAGCAACCGTCATGTTTTCCACATGCAGAACCGTTTCCTTTGGTTCGGCAGGCTTCTTGTCCACAACAAGCTGTACATCTCTGCCGACCATCATGCGGGACAGTTCCTTTTCATCCACATCCGATACATTGACCGTACCGATGTACTTGCCTCTTCTTAACACTGTAACACGGTCTGCTACTTCCATGATTTCGGCAAGCTTATGAGAAATAAACAGAATACTCTTGCCTTCCGCAGCAAGATTCTTCATGATCTTCATCAGTTCTTCGATTTCCTGTGGTGTCAGAACCGCAGTCGGTTCATCAAAGATGAGAATCTCGTTGTCACGATACAGCATTTTCAGGATTTCAGTTCTCTGCTGCATACCGACCGTGATGTCTTCAATCTTTGCATCCGGGTTTACCGCAAGGCCATACTTTTCGGAAAGCTCTATGACTTTCTGCCTTGCTTTGGAGGTATCCAGAAGTCCGTTTTTTGTATCCTCAACACCAAGAATAATGTTTTCCAGTACACTGAAGCACTGAACCAGCTTGAAATGCTGGTGCACCATTCCGATGCCAAGATCATTGGCGTCATTCGGATCCTTGATTTTTACTTCCTTACCATCTTTTCTGATGATTCCTTCTTCTGCCTGGTATAAACCGAACAGAACGGACATGAGTGTTGATTTACCTGCTCCGTTTTCACCAAGCAATGCATGTATTTCACCCTTTTTCAGCTGCAGTGTAATATGATCATTGGCAATGATACCCGGGAAGCGTTTGGTAATGTCAATCATCTCAATTGCATATGGGATCTCTTTGTCCATAGCGATGATCTCCTTCCGTATCTACTTCCATTATTTTACCGTTTTCACTGCATTTTCTCAATCGCATAAAAAAAGAATATCCCAGATTTTGAGATATTCTTTCCAGTGGGATGCAATTACTTGATGTTGCCTTCAAAGGAAACTGCTACTGTTCCTTCATAAGCGGACAGATCTACATCAGAGCTGTTGTCGATTGTGATCTTACCACTGTAGATGTCAGCTACCAGAGCCTTGTAGTCGTCTTCTGTGAAGTTGTCATCATACTGTGTTGTACCAAGCTGTACATAGTTAGCAGTTGGATCATCGCCGGAAACCATGCCGAGGTTCTGCAGTGTTCCTCCATACTTGGACCAGTTGCCGCCCTTGATTTCTGTTAACAGTGTGTTGACTGTAGCTGAAAGACCCTTCATTGCAGAAGTAACTGTCATGCCTTCACCATAGTCGCCATCGATTGCAGCTGCCTGGTCAACGTCAACGCCGATGACCTTTCCGTTTGTCTTAGCTGCTGCTTCAGCTGCAGAAGTGAAGATACCACCACCACATGCAAAGACAACTTCTGTACCTGCGCCATACCATGTGTCCATACGAGCTGTGATATCAGCATCGCCATAGAACTGGTTGCCGTAAGCATACTTGATTTCAACATCTGTCAGGCCAAGTTCCTTGGCTGCTGCTTCAGCACCCTGAACGAAACCATAACCATAACGGATAACTGCTGGAACTGCCATACCGCCAAGGAAGCCGAGCTTCTTGTAGCCAAGCTTGACAGCTGCTACACCAGCCATATAACCTGCGATTTCTTCCTGATAAACTGCACAGAATGTGTTATCAGACTTCCAGTCAGTCGTTCCGGAAGCAGTGTCAAGGTCATACTGCGATACGTCCAGCGCGACGAACTTGACATCTTCATAGTCAGGAGCAACTTCTACAACTGCAGGTGCAAATGCATAACCTGGCATAACGATGACATTGTAGCCCTGTTCGATTGCTTCTTCAATGGAAGCTACACGGTCAGCATCGTCGTTTGTTGCAGGCTTGAAATAGTTGAATTCAACACCGTTTGCGGATGCCCAATCCTTGCAGGCTTCATAAGTTGTCTGGTTGAAGGACTGGTCAGTAATGTCACCGTAGTCCGTAACCATTGCGACTTTCATGTCGGACTTTTCTTCTCCACCAGTGGAAGTGGATGTGGATGTACTGCCGGAAGAACATGCAACAAGAGATGTTGCCATGAATCCGGCGAGAACTGTGGATAAGATCTTCTTCATTATTCTCCTCCTTATGCTGGAAATACAAAGATTTTCAGTTCATTTAGATTTTACCTGTTTTACACATGAATTTCCATGTCATTACATTTAATTCCTTTTAAATTCACATTATCTTCGCCCATGTTCTATGAA
>JAEDEK010000005.1 GCA_016293365.1 Bulleidia sp.
TTTCAATTATGGCGGTAAGCGACGAATAGTTGAAAGATAGAGATGCTTTGTTTCCCTGAAAAAGGATGGAATTGTGCGTGATAATGATCTTCAGAAATGTGTTGACCTGCTAGAGTAGCAGGGTGTATGGTGCAGTTATAGAAAGGATTCAGGTATATTGGAAAAAGTGAGCTTTGTGAAATCATGATTATCACATACAGTGATTGCAGGAATCCAGAATAAACAGTTCTGATCTGACTTAATCAGCATTATCTTTTTCAATGAACACATTTACTACACTCATTCTTTATGAAAAAATACATGTCATGTATTATAGTAATGTAATCAGTACAGTTTCCGAATTTTTCCATCATAATGATACGACGCAATAGAATATTTGGAGACTCTTCTATGGGTATGAAAACAAAACAAATCTGTGATCGATAAGGATATGAAAGTTGATAGAAAATATCCGATCATGCTGGAGCGGATTTCATTTTCTGCAAAAATGCTGTACTGCAAATTGATGATACCGGTTATCACTTGATTCTTTTTCCTGGAATTCTGACCAGATTCATCCAAAGTGAGGTTATTATGAAAAAAAGATCATTGCATTAACAGCGGCATTCCTGCTGGCAGGTTGTCAGGCAGCCACAACAGATCGGACGGTATACACCGTATCTGACATTTACGAAAAGGGGAAGTGAACTTCTCAGTTCTGACACGTCAAAAAAAGATGTTCATATAGAGGGAATCATCGAAGCAGACACGCTTGCAGGTGAGAATACTCTGGCTGGAATCCTTGTATCAGATGAAACAACATCGTATACCATGTACTGTTATTTTGATGGACCTGATACTCGCAGTGTGTATGAGGAAAAGAAGAAGGCAGGCGACAGTGCCAGTATGACAGTATGGTTATTTGATGGTGGATCCAAGGATCATCCTTCGTATTACGGAATTATCGTTGATCTGAAATAATGTATGCATGACAGGGATCAGTAGTGTCCCTGTTTTTCGTGTGACAGGCAGTCAAACTCAAATGATCGTAATAAATACGATGTTAAAGTAATCCTGTCAGAGATAGAACATGAAAATACTGCTGATGCGTAAAGGCATTAAGAAAGCCATTCATTCTCTGTCTGAACTTGCGAGGGAAACAGATAGAGAGTGAATGGCTTTTATGCGGGTCAGTCAGATTACCTGGACGGAGATGTGACTGACGGGATCAGTATGCACTTGCACCATAGTTGGATAGATATCTTGCGGATGGGTCTGTGACATGGCATCCTTCCCATGTCTGGTTTGGTAACCAGAAATCCACAATCAGATCAGACAGGCCTGTATAGTGGGATTCAAACAGATCTCTGTACAGCAGGGATTCCTTTGTATAAGGTGTATGTGCTGTATAAGAAGATACTTCCTTCTGATATTCTTCCTGTGTATAGGACAGTTCTGCATATTCCTTCAGATCATCTGCCAGAGAATGGCCTACTGCATCTGAGAAGGCAGCCTTATCTCTGAACAGAATGGAATCCGGAAGCAGATGATCTTTTTCAAAAGCGTGTCTGAGCAGATATTTACCCATATGGTAATGGTTCATCTTCATATCCGGATCAATGGACATGACATATCTTACAAAGGCAAGATCACCAAATGGTACTCTTCCTTCCATGGAGTTGGAAGAAATACAGCGGTCAGCACGCAATACATCATACATGTACAGTTCACGTACTCTCTTTTCAGCTTCCTTCTGAAAGCTTTCTGCATCCGGGGCAAAGTCTGTATACTTGTAGCCGAACAGTTCGTCGGAAATTTCACCGGTAAACAGCACTTTGATATCTGTGTTTTCATGGATGTATTTACATAGCAGATACATGCCGATGGAAGCACGGATGGTTGTAATATCCCATGATTCCAAAGCTGTGATGACCGGATCCAGTGCAGCAAGTACATCTTCCTTTGTGATGATGACTTCGGTATGTTCAGAACCGATATAATCCGCTACCTGCTTTGCATACTTCAGGTCAATCGCGTCTTTATCCATGCCGATTGCAAATGTACGGATCGGTTTATGACTCATCTTCTGGGCAATGGCACAGACTAAAGAGGAATCCAGCCCACCGGATAGCAGGTAACCGACAGGTGCATCGGCATCCATTCTTTTCCGGACACCATCAATCAGAAGGTCATGGATCTTTGCACATACTGTGTCAATATCAGCTCTGACACAGTTCTGTGCTTCCCAGATTTTTGTATAAGGAATGAACTCTCCATCCTTATAATATGTTCCCGGAGGGAAAGGGAGGATATCCTTTGCGATTGGAAGCAGTGATTTGACTGTGGAACCAAAAGCGATCTTTCCGCTTTCTGTATAACCATAGAACAGTGGACGGATACCGATCGGGTCTCTGGAAGCGATCCATGTTTTTTCCTTTGCATCATAGAAAACCATGGCATATTCTGCATCGAGTTTTTCAAACATGCCTGTACCATACTTTTCATATAAAGGAAGAATGATTTCACAGTCAGAATCAGACATGAAATGATATTCCTTTGACAGTTCAGACTTTACAGGTCTGAAATCATACAGCTCGCCATTGCAGACGGATACGGAACCTTTCAGATGGAATGGCTGCATGCCTTCTTCATGTAATCCCATGATGGCAAGGCGTGCAAAACCAACAGGACAGCCATCAACAATTTCAATTCTGGATGAATCCGGACCTCTATCAGAAAGAGTTGTCAGTCCTTCTTCAAATGCTCTCAGATCAGTCATTGGATCAGTTGATACGAGTAAACCACACATAATCTTTTATCTCCTTAAAATATAAAACAGTCCATCATCCCCAATACATGGGACGAAGGACTGTAGATCTCCGCGGTGCCACCCAACTTACCAGCTCATGACTGATCACTTTTCCGATATCCATTAATATCGTCCGGTCAGATAACGGTCCGTTTCCGTTGAAGCCTACTCCGTTATGTTTCGACTCCAAAGCTCCCGGGTGTTCTTTCGCTGCATTCCGATATGAAGTTTGCACTGTCCTTCACTCACTGTGATCTTCTGTGCAGGTACTTTTCCCTGTCCTCGCTTTTTTTGGATGAGAATGTTATAAAACCAGTTACAGAAAATGTCAACAATTATTTTCTGTAAAGGCCGATATAATTTTACAATTTACATATTATTTTCATAAATAACACATAAAAAGAACGCATAAATATGCATAAAACACAGTTTTGTGCACGCACGGTACTGTGGACAATAAAAAATTTCAGAAAAGTGTTGACACGGGGTTTTGGGGAGGGTAATATTTTACGTGCTTAGAAAAAGTGGCTTTCATGTCGTGTGAAAGCCTGAATTTAGTCTAAGAGATGACACACACGGAACTGTGTGCATTAAAGTGAAAGGAGAATATACATGCCAACAATAAACCAGTTAGTACGTAAAGGCCGTACTGATAAAGTTTACAAGTCAAAGTCCCCTGCATTAAACAGAGGATTCAACTCACTGAAGAAGCGCCCGACATCCTTAAGCTCCCCTCAGAAGAGAGGTGTCTGCACTCGTGTCGGTACAATGACTCCTAAGAAGCCTAACTCTGCATTAAGAAAGTATGCCCGTGTCCGTTTATCCAACGGTATGGAAGTTACGGCTTATATCCCAGGTGTTGGACACAACCTGCAGGAACACTCCGTCGTTATGATCAGAGGCGGACGTGTTAAGGACCTGCCTGGTGTTCGTTACCACATCATCAGAGGTACACTCGACTGTGCTGGTGTTAACGAAAGAAAGCAGTCCCGTTCCCTGTATGGCGCTAAGAAGCCAAAGAAGTAAGAGATAGATAGGAGAAATATAATATGCCAAGAAAAGGATATATCGCAAAGCGTGACGTATTACCGGATCCAATCTATAACTCCAAGCTCGTTACAAAGCTGATTAACAAGATTATGATCGACGGTAAGCGCGGCACAGCACAGACAATTCTGTATGATGCATTCGCAGACATCGAAAAGAAGACAGGCGAAAACCCAATGTCCGTCTTCGAAAAGGCTCTCGACAATGTTATGCCACAGCTCGAACTGAAGGTCAGACGTGTCGGTGGTGCTAACTACCAGGTACCGGTTGAAGTCAGTGCTGAAAGAAAGCTGACATTAGGTCTGAGATGGATTGTCAACTATGCTCGTCTGAGACATGAATCCACAATGGAACAGCGTCTTGCTAACGAAATCATGGATGCTGCAAATGGAACAGGTGCTTCTGTCAAGAAGAAAGAAGACGTTCATAAGATGGCTGAAGCAAACAAGGCGTTTGCTCACTATCGCTGGTAATTTGTTGAAGAAAGGAGCAATGCATGCCAAGAGAGTTCCCATTAAATAAGATTCGTAATATCGGAATCATGGCTCATATCGATGCTGGTAAAACAACAACTACTGAGCGTATTCTGTATTACACAGGTAAGATCTACAAGATCGGTGAGACTCACGATGGCGCTTCTCAGATGGACTGGATGGCGCAGGAACAGGAACGTGGTATTACAATCACTTCCGCTGCTACAACATGTCACTGGAAAGACTGCCAGATCAACATCATTGATACACCAGGCCACGTAGACTTCACAGCTGAAGTTGAAAGATCACTGCGTGTACTCGATGGTGCCGTCACAGTTCTTGACTCCAAAGCAGGTGTAGAACCTCAGACAGAAACAGTCTGGAGACAGGCTTCTGAATACCGTGTACCACGTATCGTCTTCTCCAACAAGATGGACGCTACAGGTGCTGACTTCTGGATGAGTGTCAACTCCATCGGTGATCGTCTTGGTGCCAAGGCAGCTGCAATTCAGATGCCTGTAGGTGCTGAAAGCACATTCCGTGGAATCATTGACCTTGTTACAATGAAGCAGATCATGTACACAAACGACCTTGGTACAGATATCAAGGAAATCGAAATTGAAGATCAGTTCAAAGATGAAGCAGAAGAAAAGAGAATGGAACTTCTCGAAGCAATTGCTGACTACGATGATGAACTGATGATGAAGGTTCTGGAAGGTGAAGAACCAACGGTTGAAGAAATCAAGGCTGCGATCCGTAAGGGTGTCATGACTTCTGAATTCTTCCCTGTTATGTGTGGTTCCGCATATAAGAACAAGGGTGTTCAGCTGCTGCTGGATGCAGTTGTAGATTATCTGCCGGCACCAACAGATATTGAAGCTATCGCAGGTACACTGCCAAATGGTGAAGCTTCTTCCCGTCATCCTTCCGATGATGAACCATTCTCTGCTCTTGCATTCAAGATCGCTACAGACCCATTCGTCGGCCGTCTGACTTACTTCAGAGTCTACTCCGGACACGCTACATCCGGTTCCTACGTTCTTAACGCAACAAAGGGCAAGAGAGAAAGACTTGGACGTCTTGTCAGAATGCATGCTAATCACCGTGCAGATATCGACGAAGTATTCACAGGTGATATCGCCGGTGCAGTTGGTCTGAAGGTAACAACAACATCCGATACACTGTGTGATGAAAACAATCCGATCGAACTGATGCAGATGGTATTCCCTGAACCGGTTATCGAAATGTCTGTTGAACCAAAGACAAAGGCTGACTCCCAGAAGATGGACGTTGCTTTACAGAAGCTTGCTGAAGAAGACCCAACATTCAAGACTTATACAGATCAGGAAACAGGCCAGACAATCATCGCAGGTGTCGGTGAACTGCAGCTGGATATCATCCTCGACCGTATGAAGAGAGAATTCAAGGTTGAAGCTACAGCAGGTGCTCCACAGGTAGCTTACCGTGAAACAATCAGTGCTGAAGCTGAAGTACAGGGTAAGTTCGTCAGACAGTCCGGTGGTCATGGTCAGTACGGTGACGTATGGATCAGATTCAAACCAAACCCAGGAAAGGGATTTGAATTCGAAGACCAGACAGTCGGTGGATCCATTCCTAAGGAATTCATCAAGCCAACTCAGCAGGGTCTGGAAGAAGCTCTTCCAAATGGTCTTGTTGCAGGTTATCCGGTTGTAGACATCCGTGCAGAACTGTTCGACGGTTCCTATCATGATGTCGACTCTTCCGAACAGGCTTATAAGATCGCTGCTTCTCTGGCACTGAAGGAAGCTGCCAAGAAGTGTGCACCAAAGATTCTCGAACCAATCATGGCTGTAGACATTACAGCTCCATCCGAATACCTCGGTGCTGTCATGGGTGACGTCACAAAGAGACGTGGTCAGATCCGTGAACAGGAAGAAACAGGTAACGCAATCAAGGTTAAGGCTTACGTACCATTAGCAGAAATGTTCGGTTACGTAACAGACCTGCGTGGCTTTACTCAGGGACGTGGTATCTTCGTTATGCAGATGGATCACTACGAAGAAGTTCCAAAGAGCATTGCTAAGGAAATTATCGAGAAAAACGCTGCTCGTTCAGCAAACTAAAAGTTGATATTTAGTATGCCTTCAAGTAAAATGGAGGCATACTGAATAAAAAAAGGTTATTCAAAAAAGGAGAAAAAACTAACATGGCAAAGGAACATTTTGACCGAAGCTTAGAGCATGTTAACATTGGTACTATCGGACACGTAGACCATGGTAAGACAACTCTGACAGCTGCAATTACAAAGTATCTTTCTGAAAACCCAGATGCTGGTAAGGCTAAGTTTGAAGCATACGACCAGATCGACGGTGCTCCGGAAGAAAAGGAACGTGGTATTACAATCAACACAGCTCACGTTGAATACCAGACAAAGAACAGACACTACGCTCACGTAGACTGCCCAGGCCACGCTGACTATGTCAAGAACATGATCACTGGTGCTGCTCAGATGGATGGTGCAATTCTGGTAGTAGCTGCTACAGACGGACCAATGCCACAGACACGTGAACACATCCTGCTTGCTCGTCAGGTAGGTGTTCCAAGCATCGTTGTATTCCTGAACAAGTGCGACATGGTTGACGATGAAGAACTGATCGACCTGGTTGAAATGGAAGTTCGTGAACTTCTTTCTGAATATGGTTTCGATGGCGACAACTGCCCAGTTATCCGTGGTTCTGCTTTCCAGGCTTTGCAGGGCGATCCAAAGTGGACTCCAGCTATCGGCGAACTGATGGATGCTGTTGACAGCTACATCCCAAGCCCAGTTCATGACAACGAAAAGCCATTCCTGATGGCTGTTGAAGACGTCTTCACAATCACAGGTCGTGGTACTGTTGCTACAGGACGTGTTGAACGTGGTATGCTGAAGCTGAACGACGATGTTGAAATCGTTGGTATCAGACCTACATCCAAGACTGTTGTTACAGGTATCGAAATGTTCAGAAAGACTCTGGACTTCGCTCAGGCTGGTGACAACATCGGTGCTCTGCTCCGTGGTGTTAACCGTGAACAGATCGAACGTGGACAGGTTCTTGCTAAGCCAGGATCCGTTACACCTCACACAAAGTTCAAGGCTCAGGTTTACGTTCTGACCAAGGAAGAAGGCGGACGTCATACACCATTCGTTTCCAACTACCGTCCACAGTTCTACTTCAGAACAACAGACGTTACTGGTGTAATCACACTGCCTGAAGGAACAGAACTCTGCATGCCTGGTGATAACGTCGTTATGACTGTTGAACTGCTTGCTCCTATCGCTATCGAAAACGGAACAAAGTTCTCCATTCGTGAAGGCGGCCGTACAGTAGGTTCCGGTTCCATCACAGAAATCGAAGCTTAATCAGCTCATTGTTACAACGTAAGAGATATCCGCGTGGTATCTCTTTTTTTGGTTTTGCATGGTATGATGGTGCATGAATTATATAGAGCTTTAAGAATATCGGGAAGAGACGCAATATGTGCATGTTCGGTCAGATGATCTTTGAGTATAACCTGTGGAGAAATAAAATGATATGAAGAATCTGTATCTGATTGGTGGAACGATGGGAATCGGAAAAACTGCTGTTTGCCAGCATCTCAAAAAGAAACTGGATTGTGCAGTATTTCTTGATGGTGACTGGTGCTGGGACAGTGATCCGTTTGTTGTAAACGATGAAACGAAAAAGATGGTTATGGATCACATCTGTTTTCTGCTGAATTCATTTCTTTCCTGTTCTGTATATGAAAATGTCATATTCTGCTGGGTGATGCATGAGCAGTCGATCATTGACACAATTGTAAGCAGACTTGATCTGACGGATATCAGTCTTCACTGTATTTCACTGATTGCTGATGAAAAAACAGTGGTGGAACATCTGAGAAGTGATATTGATCATGGCGTACGGGAGAAAGATGTGATTGAAAGAAGCCTTGAAAGGCTCAGACTTTATGGAAATCTCAACACAGAAAAGATTGATGTAAGTGGTCTTACGATTGATCAGACTGTGGAAAAAATCGTTTCATTTAAAGAGGAGGAAAACACATGATCAGAGGAATCATTTTTGATTATGATGGTACTTTATCCAACCGGTTTGAATCGGCTTACCGGATGTACCGGTGGATGATTGAGGAAATATCCGGGATGGATCCTTCTTCAATTGATTTTGAAGAAATTGTTCAGGAATGTCTGTATTGGGATCAGTATGGCCATGCTGGGAAAGGCTATGTGTTCAACAGGTTGAAGGAAACACATTTTCCCGATCTGGATGTGGAAAAGTGCAGTCGTATGTGGGCGGCAGAATTCCACCGATTTCAGATGCCGATGGAAGGTAGCTATGAGGTGCTTAAGAAACTGAAAGAAAGATACAGGCTAGGCATATTATCCAATGGTGATTCTGTATTCCAAAGATCCAAAATCTGTGAACTTGGATTTGATGCATACGTGGATGAACTGATTGTCTGTGGAGACTATGGAATTCAGAAACCGGATCCAGGGATCTTTGAAATTGCAGCGCAAAGACTTGGTCTTGCAGCCGAGGAGATTGCCTTTATCGGTGATACATTCTACAAGGATATTTCCGGAGCGATCAGAGCGGGAATGATGCCGGTATGGATGTGTGTGGAAAGAAAGGAAATGACATATTATCCAGGAATACAGGTTGTCCATAATTACGATGAGATTGAACAGCTGTTTTTAAGAGGTGCTTTATGAAAAGAGTCATTATTACACTTTTTTGTTTTCTTCTGTTTACAGGCTGCAGTACTGGTACACCATCATCGACAGATGTCATTGATGAAAATGGAATCTATGATCAGAAGGATGACGTGGCATTATATCTGATTACGTATGAACATCTGCCATCCAACTACATGACAAAGGATGAGGCAAGAAAGTATGGATGGGAAGGTGGTGCATTATCACAGGTTATAGAAGATAAATGCATCGGTGGTGATGTGTTTGGAAATTACGAAGGTATTCTTCCTGAAGAAGATACTTACTATGAATGTGATATTGATACACTTGGGAAAACATCCAGAGGGGCTGAGCGGATTGTGTGGTCAGATGACTTTGATGTGTATTATACGGAAGATCATTATGAAACATTTGAACTCCTGTATGAAGGAGGAGCACAATGAAAACAGTATTTCTGGATGCCTCCCGCATCATGGACAGAAATGCCATGTATATGTATATGAATGAGATCTTTCGTCTTCCCGAATACATGGGGAAAAGCCTGGATGCACTGCATGATGCACTGTGTGAAGTACAGCAGGATACGGAAATCATCTGTACACACGATTGTCTGGAACAGATCAATTCTTCTGGATATGCATTTAAGGTATTGCTTGTACTAGGCAGATGTGCGGATGAAAACCCGCATCTGCACATACGATTCCGTTAAATCGTATGAAAGAAGCTTTGTTCCTTCAGGAATTCAGTGCTTTACTGATAGCAGCGCATGTATCTGACAGTTTTCGGCAGACTTATCATCTGCGCATATTCTGGGAAACATGGAATATGCACCGTAAAACAAAAATCGCTGAAAACATTGACATGTACAGCTTTGGCATGTAGTATAGGAAATGCAAAAATCTATGGATAGAGGTAGCGGTGTAGATGAGTAGTGAAGGGAGCCGGCAGGCTGTGAACTTCATCAAAGGCAGTCACCGCCGAACGGAGCAGTCAGGCATGTCTGTTTCGTGGGGATATGGGAAATACCTATATCACTCCTTCGCAAGAAGAGGCGCTATTATATATCGATCTGTAAATCGTATGTGATAGCACATACGATTTTTTGCAGAAAGAAGAGGGTATGAAAATGAGAAAAATCACAACAGCTTTACTTGCGGGTGTACTGAGTGTATCACTTGCTGCATGTGGAGGATCAGCTTCTTCCACATCCACTTCTACAGACAGTGAAAATGTAACTGTTTCTGCAGATGGTCTTCTGAACGATGGTGTATTTACGATCTCAATGGAATGCGCTTATGCGCCTTATAACTGGGCACAGACAGATGATTCCAATGGTGCTGTACCGATTGATGGAACAAATGAATATGCTAACGGCTACGATGTCATGATCGCAAAGAAGATTGCTGAAGCCAATGGATGGGATCTGAAAATTATCCGTTCCGACTGGGATTCCCTGGTACCGGCTGTTCAGACAGGTAAGATTGATGCTGCAATTGCGGGTCAGTCCATGACAGCTGACAGAAGAGAAGAGGTTGATTTCGCTGGTCCATATTACTATGCAAGCTTTGCAATTCTGGTTAAGAGCGACTCTGATCTGACTTCTGCAAAGTCCATCAACGACTTCTCCGGTAAAACAGGTACAGCGCAGATTGCAACAATCTGGTATGAAAACTGCCTGCCTCAGATGGAAGGAGTTACAATCGCAACAGCCAGTGAAACAGCTCCAGCTATGCTGATGGCTCTTGAAACAAATGCAGTTGACTTTGTTGTTACAGACCTTCCTACAGCTATGGGTGCTGTAGAAGCATATGATGATATGACAATTCTTGACTTTACTGGTACAGATGGCGACTTTCAGTTCTCTGAACAGGAAAGAGAAGAAAATGTCAACATCGGTGTCTCCGTCAGAAAGGGCAATACAGTTCTTGTTGACAAGATCAATGCAGTTCTGAATGAAATGAGTGAAGAAGATTTCAACGAACTGATGAATGAAGCGATTCAGATTCAGCCTGTAGGAGAATAAACCGTGGTACTGACGAAGCTGTTAAAGGATATCGCAAAAATCTGGACGAAGTACAAATGGTCCTATATCAACGGTATCAGAAATACGATTCTGCTTGCGTTTATCGGTACTGTATTAGGCTGCATCATCGGATTTGTCTGTGGTATTCTGCAGACAATTCCGGTCAGTAAGAAAGATCATCCGATCAAAAAAGCAGCAGTATATGCGATTCGTGGAATTGTCCGTGCATATGTTGAAATCTTCCGTGGAACACCAATGGTGCTTCAGGCTGTATTCTTCTATTATGGTCTGAGTTATCTGACAAATGGTGCATTGAATTTTACGGATCCATGGACATGTTCCATCTTTGTTGTATCCATCAATACCGGTGCATACATGGCTGAAACAGTACGTGGTGGAATTCTTGCTATCGAAAGAGGCCAGACAGAAGGGGCTAAGGCAATCGGTATGTCCCATGTACAGACAATGCTGTATGTCATTCTGCCTCAGACGCTGCGTAATATTCTGCCGCAGATCGGCAACAACTATATCATCAACATCAAGGATACTTCTGTCATGTTCATGATCTCCTTTACGGAACTGTTTGCGGCACATCGTTCAGTTGCCGGAGCAACATATCAGTACTTTCCAAGTGCTGCAATAGAAATGGTTGCCTACCTGTGTCTGACACTGGCTTCTTCTGTTATTCTGCGTCTTTGGGAAAAGAAGCTGGCAGGTAAATCCAGTTATGAACTTGCAACTGCAGATCAGCTTTCTCCAACTGCCGGGACTTTGAATTCCCCACAGAAGGGAAGCAACTTTGATGAAAGACATATTGAGACCAAAGGAGGACAGAACTGATGGAAACAGTCATTGAACTCAGACACCTCAGCAAAGCCTTTGGTGCCAATGTAGTCCTGAAGGATATCAATGCATCCATTCATAAAGGGGATGTAACATGTGTGATCGGTGCATCCGGATCCGGTAAGTCCACGATGCTCAGATGTATCAATCTTCTGGAAACACCAACTTCCGGTGATATTCTGTTCCATGATAAGTCTATTCTGAATGAAAAGATTTCCCTGAATGAATATAGAACACATGTTGGTATGTGTTTCCAGTCATTCAATCTGTTCAATAATATGACAGTTTTGAAAAACTGCATGATCGGACAGATGAAAGTATTGAAACGTTCAAAGGAAGAAGCGCGTGTCAACGCCATCAGATATCTGGAAAAAGTCGGTATGGCTCCTTATATCAATGCCAGACCAGACCAGATCTCCGGTGGTCAGAAGCAGAGAGTTGCCATTGCAAGAGCTCTTGCGATGAATCCTGAAGTTCTCCTGTTTGATGAACCGACAAGTGCGTTGGACCCGGAAATGGTAGGCGAAGTACTTTCCGTCATGAAATCTCTTGCCAAAGAGGGTATGACGATGGTGGTAGTCACACATGAAATGGGATTTGCAAAGGATGTTGCCAATCGCGTTCTGTTTATGGAACAGGGCGTTATCGCAGAAGAAGGTACTCCAGAAGAGATCTTCACAAATCCGAAGAACGAACGTACAAAAGAATTTCTATCTCGTATCCTGAATAAATGACCTTGCCTGGGTTATTCAGTGATATGTATACTGGAATATGCCTGCTGTTACAAATGACAGCGGGCATTTCTTCGTTTTGGAGGCAGTGAAAAAGGCTATAGTGCATACACGCAAGGCAGTGTGGACATGGATACAGATTTTTTAAAGATCTGAAAAAGACCTAAATCCGGATCAATTTATCTAAAATAAACTATATTACATGTCATAAAACCCTTATTTACAGCCAAATACAGAATAAACGAACACGCTGAAAAACGTGGACATAAAAACTTTTTTCAAAAAGATGCAGAAAATGCTTGCATATAGTATTGATCAGTAGTAGTATATTTGGGCACTCGCAATGAAGTGGGAGGTTGCCGGCACGCTGAAATGCGTTGTCACGCTAGCGTGATAACCGGGGAATTTCCACTGAGCGATCCCGTCAGGGAGTGAATATAAGGAGGAAAAATTCATGGCAAAGAACTCTGTAAGAATTCGTCTGAAGGCTTACGAGAACAGAAGCTTGGACGCAGCAAGCGAAAAGATCGTCAAGACTGCAACAAGCCACGGCGCAAAGAAGATCGTCGGACCTGTTCCGCTGCCTACTGAGCGTGAGGTAATCACAGTACTTCGCGCTGTACACAAGTATAAGGACTCTCGTGAACAGTTCGAGATCCGCACACACAAGAGACTGATCGAAATCGTCGGCCCAAGTGCAGAAACAATCGATGCATTATCCAGACTGGATCTGCCTTCCGGAGTTGACATTGAGATCAAGCTGTAAGAAAGGGACAGGGTGAATTAAATGAAAGGTATTTTAGGACGTAAGCTTGGTATGACCCAGGTCTTCACGATCGATGGAGCTCTGATTCCTGTAACAGTCGTTGAAGTAAAGCCAAACGTCGTACTGCAGAAGAAGACAAAGGAAACTGATGGCTATGAAGCAGTTCAGGTCGGCTATGAAGATGTTAAGGAACATCGTGCAAACAAGCCTGCCAAGGGACATGCTGCAAAGGCTGACACAGCTCCTAAGAAGTTCATCAGAGAATTCAGATATGATGAAATGCTGAATCTGGAAGTCGGCGCTGAAATCAAGGCAGACCTGTTTAAGGCTGGCGATATCGTCGACGTACAGGGTACATCCAAGGGTCACGGTTACAACGGTACAATCGTTCGTAACAACGGCCACCAGGGTCCAAGATCTCACGGTGGATCCAAGAACATCAGACATCAGGGTTCCCTGGCTACAAACGGACGTAACAACGGCGTTATCAACAAGGGAACAGCTATGCCTGGTCACTATGGTTGTGAAACAACAACCAACCAGAACCTGACAGTTATCAAGGTTGATGCTGAAGAAGGATACATTCTGGTCAAGGGTAACGTTCCAGGTCCAAGAAAGGGTCTTGTAACAATCCACACAACAGTTAAGCCTGTCAAGGAAACTGCTCCAGTTGAACTGATTTCCTACAAGGGTGTTTCTGTTGAAGAAGAACTCGAAAAGGTTGATGAAACAATCAATGCCGAGTTAGCAGGAAAGTGAGGATAAACAATGTCACAGATTGATGTATTAAATCAGGAAGGCAAGGTCGTCAAGCAGATTGAACTGGCAGACGCTGTATTTGGAATCACTCCAAACCAGCAGGCAATCTATGACGCAATCCTCGTCTATCAGGCAGGCCTGAGACAGGGTACACACAGCACAAAGACAAGAGCGTTTGTATCCGGTACAGGTAAGAAGCCATTCCGCCAGAAGGGTACAGGCCGTGCACGTCAGGGTTCCACACGTGCTACACAGTGGAGACATGGTGCAATCGCATTTGGTCCACACCCAAGAAAGTATGGCATGAAGCTGAACCGTAAGGTCAGACAGCTCGCTCTGAGATCCGCATTAAGCGAAAAGGTAGTTGAGAACAACATCGCAGTTCTTGAAAACCTCAACTTTGAAGAAATCAAGACAAAGAAGGCAGTTGCATTACTCGCTGCTCTCGGATTTGAAAGAAAGACATTATTCGTCGCTGACTCTTCCGAAGACTTCGACAATGCATACATCTCCATGAGAAACATTCCAAATGCTGCTCTGGTTACAGTATCCAGCCTGAATGTCTATGACATTGTGAACGCAGACAAGATCGTGTTCACAGAAGCAGCAGCCGCTAAGGCAGGGGAGGTATTCGCAGCATGAGTGCACGTGATATCATCATCAAGCCTGTAGTTACTGAAAAGTCTTCCACTCTTCAGGCTACAGAAAACAAGGTAACATTCGTTGTTGCCAAGAATGCTAACAAAACAGCAATCAAGCTGGCTGTTCAGGAAATCTACAACATCAAGCCAGTAGCAGTAAACACAGTCAACGTTCATCCAAAGATGAGAAGAGTCGGCCGTTACTCCGGTATGACAAATGCTTATAAGAAGGCAATCGTCACTCTGCCGGAAGGAGCTTCCATCAACTTCTTCTCTGAAGACTGAAAACTGAAAATATCGGAGGAAATCGCTATCTCCGGATAAATGCGAAAGGATTAAAAGGAAAATGGCAATTGTAAAGTACAAGCCTACCACAAACGGACGCAGAAATATGTCCACTCTGGACAACAAGAGCAGACTGACAAAGTCTACTCCTGAAAAGTCTCTGCTCGCTCCATTACATGGTAAGGGTGGCCGTGGCAACACAGGTCGAATCACATCCCGTCATCAGGGCGGCGGTGTCAAGCAGAAGTACAGAATCGTTGACTTCAAGAGAAACAAGGACAATGTACCTGCAAAGGTAGCTGGTATCGAATACGATCCAAACAGAAATGCAAACATCGCTCTTCTCCACTATGTAGATGGTGAAAAGCGTTATATCATCTGCCCTGCAAACCTCAACGTTGGTGACACAGTCATCTCTGGTGAAGCAGTGGACATCAAGGTCGGTAACGCAATGCTGCTCAAGAACATCCCGGATGGTACTTTCGTTCACAATGTTGAACTGAAGGCTGGTAAGGGTGGTCAGCTGGCAAGATCTGCAGGCTGCTCCGCTCAGATCCTGGGTTCTGAAGGTGGCTTCGTCACACTGCGTCTTGCATCTGGTGAAGTAAGACGTGTTCATGACAACTGCCGTGCAACAGTCGGTGTTGTCGGTAACGGTGATTACTCCCTGATCAACTGGGGTAAGGCAGGACGTGTCAGACATATGGGTGTACGTCCACATGTAAGAGGTTCCGCTATGAACCCTGTAGATCATCCACACGGTGGTGGTGAAGGCAGACAGCCGGTAGGTCGTAAGTCTCCAATGACACCATGGGGCAAGAAGGCTATGGGCGTTAAGACTCGTGATCCTAAGGCTCAGTCCAACAAGTACATCGTAAGAAGAAGAAACGGAAAGTAAGTTGAAAGGAGATATTGAGAAATGTCAAGAAGTCTGAAAAAGGGCCCTTTCTGTGATGCATCCTTAATGAAGAAGGTTGAAGCACAGAATGCAGCCGGTAAGCACGAAGTAATCAAGACATGGTCCCGTCGTTCAACGATTTTCCCTAACTTCGTTGGACACACATTCGCTGTTCACAACGGTAAGGAACATGTTCCTGTATATGTTACAGAAGATATGGTCGGACATAAGCTCGGTGAATTCTCACCTACAAGAAAGTTCGGCGGTCACGGCGATGACAAGGCAACTAGATAAAGGAGGAAACTGACAAGATGGATGTAAAAGCAACCGCAAAGACTGTTCGTGTTACTCCTCGCAAGGCTCGTCTGGTCCTGGATCTGATCCGTGGAAAGAGCGTAGAAGAAGCACTTGCAATTCTGAAGTTCACACCGAACAAGGCAGCTGCTGAAGCTTACAAGGTAGTCAAGAGCGCAGCTGCAAACGCAGTACACAACAATCAGCTGGATGAAAACAGCTTATATGTCAAGGCATGCTATGCTGACGAAGGCCTCGTTATGAAGAGATACATGCCAAGAGCTAGGGGAAATGCTTCCAGCATTTTCAAAAGAACAAGCCATATCACTGTTGTAGTCAGTGATGAAAGATAAGGGAGGAAGATCGGAATATGGGACAGAAAGTTAGTCCAATCGGTATGCGCGTAGGCGTCATTCGTGAATGGGATTCCAGATGGTACGCAAACAAGGCTGATTTCGGAGATCTTCTGAACGAAGATAACAAGATCCGTACATTCCTGGATAAGGAACTCAAGGACGCATACATTTCCAGAGTTGAAATCGAACGTACTGGAACAAAGGATGTCAAGGTCATCATCCGCTGCGCTCGTCCAGGTGCTGTCATCGGTAAGGCTGATGAAAACGGCAAGGACAACGCTGCAAAGTTAAGAGAAAAGCTTGCCAAGCTGACAAACGGCAAGAATGTAAAGATGGACATCGTTGCTGTAGGCAATCCTGATCTGGATGCTCGTCTTGTCGCAAGAAAGATCTGCGAACAGCTCGAAAACCGTCAGTCCTTCAGAATTGCTCAGAAGAAGGCAATTCAGCAGACAATGAGATCCGGTGCCAAGGGTATCAAGACTCTGGCAAAAGGAAGACTCGGTGGTGCTGAAATCGCTCGTTCTGAAGGTTATTCCAGAGGTGTCGTACCGCTTCATACATTAAGAAGTGATATCGATTACGCTTGTGAAGAAGCTCAGACAACATACGGCAAGCTCGGTGTTAAGGTCTGGATCTGCCGTGGAGAAGTTCTCCCAGGACAGATGGTAAAGGAACCTGAAGCCCCAGCACATGCAAAGTCTGACAGAAGAAACGGTCGTCGTAATGACAGAAGAAACTCCGGTAGAGGAAACCGTCGTAACGACTCCCGTAGAGAAGCAGCTCCTGCAGCTGCTCCAGCAGAAGGAGGTAACGACTGATTATGTTAATGCCTAACAGAACCAAGTACAGAAGACCTCATCGTCTTTCCTACGAAGGCCGCGCTAAGGCTGGTCGTGAACTTGCTTTCGGTCAGTATGGCCTGGTAGCAGATGAAGGTGCTTATGTAAGCAGCAACCAGCTGGAAGCTGCGCGTGTAGCCATGACACGTTATATGAACCGTGGCGGTAAGGTATGGATTAAGGTATTCCCTCAGTTATCCAAGACAGCCAAGCCACTTGGTGTTCGTCAGGGTTCCGGTAAGGGTGCTCCAGACCATTGGGTAGCAGTTGTCCAGAAGGGTAGAATTCTCTTCGAAGTTGCTGGTGTTCCTGAAGAAGTTGCTCGCGAAGCACTCAGACTGGCAGCTAACAAGCTCTGCGTTAAGACCCGCTTTGTTATGAGAAGCGAGGAGGCTAAGTAATCATGAACGTTAAAGAAGTCAGAGACCTCAGCAATGAAGAGCTCGAAAAGGAAGTCGTATCACTGAAGGAAGAACTGTATGAACTGAGATTTGCTCAGGCTACAGGCACTCTTGAAAATCCGGCTCGTATCAGAGAAGTCCGTAAGACAATCGCAAGAATCAAGACAGTTATTACTGAACGTAAGAACGCTCAGTCTGCTGAATAAGGGAGGGCTAGAAAATGGCAGAAAGAAACGCACGTAAGGTCCTTCGCGGAGTAGTAGTCTCCGATAAGATGGATAAGACAATCGTCGTAGAGATCGCAACATCCAAGGCTGACCCTAAATATGGCAGACATGTAAAGTTCTCTACAAAGTTCAAGGTACATGATGAAAACAATGAAGCTAAGAAGGGTGACGTTGTTGAAGTTATGGAAACAAGACCTTTATCAAAGGATAAGCACTTCCGTCTGGTAAAGATCATTGAAAAGGCAGTTATTCTTTAATAGGCACAGGAGGTAGAAAGCATGATTCAGAACGAAAGCAGATTGAATGTCGCTGATAACACTGGTGCCAAGGAATTACTGGTAATCAGATGCTTAGGCGGCTCCAAGCGCAAGACAGCTACAATCGGTGATATCGTTGTATGCGCAGTCAAGAGCGCTTCTCCTAACGGTTCTGTAAAGGCCGGACAGGTAGTTAAGGCAGTCATTGCACGCACAGTATATGGTATTCGTCGTGAAAACGGTTCTTATATCAAGTTTGACGACAATGCAGCTGTCATCATCAAGGATGATGGAACACCGGTCGGAACACGTATCTTCGGTCCGGTAGCAAGAGAACTTCGTGACAAGGGTTACATGAAGATTGTTTCCCTGGCACCGGAAGTACTGTAAGGAGGCCGGATATGAAGATCAAGACAGGTGATACAGTAAAAGTTATCAGCGGTCATTACAAGGGAACAGTTTCCGAAGTAAAGTCCGTAGATCCTAAGAAGAACAAGATCATCGTTGAAGGTGTCAACATGATCAAGAAGTCCTTAAAGCCAAGTCAGGTAAACCCTGAAGGTGGCATCGTAGAAACAGAGGCTCCAATTGATGCTTCCAACGTTATGCTCTACGATAAGAAGGCAAAGCAGGCCGGAAGAGTCGGTTACAAGGTAAACGACAAGGGCGTGAAGGTTAGAGTCTTCAAGAAGTCCGGCAACGAAGTCAAGGAGGCTAAGAAGTAATGAACCGTCTTCAGGAAAAGTACAATGAAACAGTAAAGCCTTCTCTGATGAAGGAATACAACTACTCCAGCGTTATGGAATGCCCAAAGCTGGTCAAGGTTGTAATCAACATGGGTGTCGGTGATGCCATTGCTAATGCAAAGGCACTGGATGAAGCCTATGAAGAAATGACTCTGATCGCAGGTCAGAAGCCGGTCATCACAAAGGCGAAGAAGTCCATTGCTAACTTCAAGCTTCGTGAAGGAATGAGCATCGGATGCAAGGTTACTCTGCGTGGTGAAAGAATGTATGAATTCCTAGATAAGTTATTCAACATCTCCCTGCCACGAGTCAGAGACTTCCATGGTGTTTCCAACACAGCATTCGACGGACGTGGTAACTATACACTCGGCGTTAAGGAACAGCTGATCTTCCCTGAAATCAACTTCGATAAGGTCAGCAAGGTCAGAGGTATGGACATCGTCATCGTCACAACAGCTAAGACAAACAAGGAAGCTCATTCCTTACTGAAGGGTCTTGGCATGCCATTTGCGAAGTAATCAGGAGGAGAACATTCATGGCTAAGACAAGTTTAAAGGTTAAGCAGTCCCGTCCTGCAAAGTTCTCCACACGCGAGTACACTCGCTGCGAGATCTGTGGACGTCCACACTCAGTATTAAGAAAGTACAAGGTTTGCCGTATCTGCTTCAGAGAACTCGCTTACAAGGGCGAAATTCCTGGTGTTAAGAAGGCAAGCTGGTAAGAAGGAGGAAGCGCGATTATGAATATGACAGATCCAATTGCAGATATGCTCACAAGAATCCGTAATGGTGTTCAGGCTAACATGTCCGCTGTAGATGTAACTCCTTGTTCCAAGGTCAAGGTTGAAATTGCCAAGATCCTGAAGAAGGAAGGTTACATTGATAACTACGCTGTTGAAGGCGAGGGTATCGAAAAGAAAATCGTCGTTACTCTGAAGTATGGTCCTCGTGGTGAAAAGGTCATCACAGGAATCAAGAGAATCTCCAAGCCAGGTCTTCGTGTATATGCCAAGGGCGATAATCTGCCTAAGGTTCTCAATGGCTTAGGAGTTGCCATCATCTCCACATCCAACGGAATGATGACAGACCGTGAAGCACGCAAGCAGCACATCGGCGGTGAAGTCATCGCTTATGTCTGGTAATCAGGGAAAGGAATAAAATTGAATGTCACGTATCGGAAATAAAACGATTACCATTCCTGAAGGCGTTGAAATCAACGTAGCTGAAGGCAATGAAGTGACTGTAAAGGGACCTAAGGGAACTCTGACAAAGACATTCTCCCCATTGATGGACATTGTCATCGATGCAGGTATCATTACAGTCAAGCGTCCAAATGACGAAAAAACAACAAAGCAGTTACACGGAACAACACGTGCATTACTTGCTACAATGGTTGAAGGTGTATCCAAGGGTTACACAAAGACATTGAAGATTGTCGGTATCGGTTACCGTTGCGCATTAAAGGGCAGCACACTGACACTGAACGTTGGTTACTCTCATGAAGTTAACATTGAAGTTCCAGCAAATGTTACAGTAACAGTACCTGATACAACAACAATCACTGTTACAGGTATTGACAAGCAGGATGTTGGTCAGTTCGCTGCAGTTGTAAGAGCAGTCAAGAAGCCAGAACCATACGGTGGAAAGGGTATTCGTTATGTTGATGAAGTTGTCCGTCGTAAGGAAGGTAAGACAGCTGCGTCCAAAAAATAATGGGAAGGAGAGAGTAAGAACATGCTGAAATTACAGAATAGAAATGAAGAACGTATTCGTCGTCATAAGCGTGTACGTCGAGTAGTCAGCGGAACTCCCGACTGCCCAAGATTAAATGTGTTCCGTTCCAATGCACACATCTATGCTCAGGTCATTGATGATACAAAGGGAACAACACTGTGTTCCGCAAGCTCCCTCGAACTGAAGCTTGAAAACGGTGGAAACATCGAAGCTGCCAAGAAGGTAGGCGAGGCTGTTGCCAAGAAGTGCCTCGAAGCCGGTATCGAAGCTGTACGCTTTGACCGTGGCGGTTATGTATATCACGGAAGAGTCCAGGCACTGGCTGATGCTGCCAGAGAAGCAGGACTGAAGTTCTAAGGAAGGAGAAGATCAATGCCAACAGAAATGAATACAGCACGTCCGGAAAAGAATTCTGAACGTGGCCAGCGTAACGCTCGTAAGCCTTTCAAGAAGCGTGAACCAAAAGAATTCGACAGCGTAGTCGTCTCCATCAACCGTGTATCCAAGACAACAAAGGGTGGACGTACAATGCGTTTCTCCGCTCTGGTTGTTGTAGGTGACCATAAGGGCCGTATCGGATTTGGAATGGGTAAGGCAACAGAAGTTCCAGATGCTATCCGTAAGGCTGAAGAAGCTGCTAACAAGAACGTGTTCAGAGTCAACCTTGTTGAAGGCACAAGAACTGTTCCACATGCAGTAAAGACAACTCATGGTTCAAGTACAGTATTCCTCGCTCCTGCTGCTCCAGGTACTGGAGTTATCGCAGGTGGTGCGGTTCGTAACATTCTTGAACTTGCAGGTGTAGCCGATGTTCTTTCCAAGGTGATCGGTTCCCGTACATCTGTAAACGTTGTCTACGCAACTCTTGCTGCTCTTAAGGAAATGAGAACAGTTGAAGAAATTGCAAAGATCCGCGGCAAGAAGGTTGCCGAAATCAGATAAGGAGGAGCTCTGTTATGAAACTGAATGAACTGAAAGCGACTGATGGAGCACGCTTCACAAAGAAGAGAATCGGACGTGGCCAGGGCTCCGGCACTGGTAAGACATCCGGTAAGGGTCAGAAGGGTCAGAACTCCAGATCCGGCGGCGGTGTAGCAATCGGATTTGAAGGCGGCCAGACACCTTTCTTCAAGAGAATGCCAAAGAGAGGCTTCACAAACTATACACGTAAGGAATACGCTATCATCAACGTTGCAGATCTCAACAGATTTGAAGACGGTGTTACAGTCGACTATGAAGCACTGAAGGCTGCTGGTCTGCTGAAAAAGCACCTCGATGGCGTAAAGGTTCTTGGTGGCGGTAAGCTGGAAAAGAAACTGACAGTTAAGGCTGAAAAGTTCTCCGCTACTGCAGTCAAGGCAATCGAAGAAGCAGGCGGAACAGTAGAGGTACTGTAATCATGATGCACACGTTCGTCAGCTTGCTGAAGAACAAGGATACTCGTAAGAAGATCCTGTTCACTCTGGCAATGCTGCTGATCTATCGCATCGGATCTGCTATTCCTGTTCCGGGTGTTGATGCCAATGCACTTGCTTCCCAGATTTCCGACAACTCCATCCTGAGCATGATGAATCTGCTCGGTGGTGGTGCACTGGAAAGACTGAGCCTGTTCGCAATGGGTGTTACACCTTACATTACTGCAAGCATTATCATTCAGCTGCTGTCCATGGACGTCATTCCTGCTCTGACAGAAATGACAAAATCCGGACAGGCCGGCAGAATGAAGATGGAAAAGATTACCCGTTACCTTGGAGTTGTCCTGTCATTTGTGCAGGCAACTTCCCTGGTTTACGGTTTCGATGTACAGTATCAGGTTCTTGAAAACGCCAATCTCTCCGGTTACCTGTATACGGCAACTGTCATGACTGCCGGCACAATGTTCCTGGTATGGCTGGGCGACAGGATTTCCATGCATGGTATCGGTAACGGTCTTTCCGTTATTATCTTTGCAGGTATTGTTTCCAACATGCCATCCACATTTGTACAGGTATTCAAGGTACTGGCAGGCGGAACAACACAGGGTGAAATGTTCAATGGTATTCTGCAGTTTGCTCTGTTCTGTCTGATGTATCTTGCGATCATCATCTTCGTCATTGTTATGGAGACTGCGGTGCGTAAGATTCCGATCCAGTATACAAACGGTACAACTGTCAGAAGCGGTGCGGATATTACGTTCCTCCCGCTCAAGATCAACAGTGCATCTGTTATTCCGGTCATTTTTGCTCAGTCCATTATGACTGCTCCGCAGATTATCATCAGCTTCTTCAATACAGATCTTTACAACACATTAAGTAATTTCCTGTCATTGAGCAAGCCGATGGGACTGACAATCTATGCAGTTCTGACAGTCCTGTTCACATTCTTCTATACGGATCTTCAGGTTGATCCTGAACGTATTGCTGAAAACCTTGGCAAGAGCGGTGCTTACATTCCTGGCATTCGTCCTGGTAATGAAACAAAGACCTATCTGAAAAAGGTTCTGAACAGAATCACTGTACTTGGTGCTGCAGGCCTGACATTTGTAGCAGTAATTCCATATCTGCTGCCAATGGTGACTTCACTTCCTTCCAGCATTTCAATCGGCGGTACCGGTATCATTATCGTTGTCGGTGTTGCGATGGAAACAATGAATCAGCTGAAAGGACAATTAACACAAAAACAGTATCACGGATTCCTGAATTGATATTATAATCAATTTAACGGAGGAGATACATTATGAACATTCTTATTATGGGTCCTGCGGGTGCAGGTAAGGGCACAATGTCCGAAAGCATCCTCAGACAGTATGATATTCCTCATATTTCGACCGGTGACATGCTGAGAGAAAATGTCAGAAATCATACAAAGCTTGGCGAAGAGGCTAAATCCTATATGGATGCCGGAAAACTTGTTCCGGATGATGTCATCAACGCTATGGTAGAAGACAGATTGAAACAGCAGGACTGTGAGAAAGGATATCTGCTGGATGGCTTCCCTCGTACTCTTGTACAGGCACAGGCATTCGAAAAGATTGAAGAATCCACAGGAAAGCATGTACAGTGTGTACTCGCGCTTGAAGTAGAATTTGACGCTCTGTGTGAAAGAATCACAGGACGCAGGGTCTGCCCGAAGTGTGGTGCAATCTATCATACAGCCACAAAACCATCCAAAATCGAAGGTGTATGCGATGTCTGCGGAGGCCCGCTGCAGCAGCGCAAGGATGACACAGTCGAACAGCTGAAAGTCAGAATGGATGAGTATGAAAAGAGTACAAAGCCTGTCATTGACTTCTATGAAGCAAGAGGTGTTGTAACACACATCGATGCTTCAAAGTCCAGAGACCTTGTATTCGCTCAGGTTCAGGAAACACTTGAGAAAATCAGATAAGAAGTGACTGAAGGGAGAACCTTTCTCCCTTCAGGATCTCTTATATTTAAAAGGAAACACGTCTACGTTTCTTGTAAAATCCGAATGCAGAGACATTCGCATTTTAAGAGGTTAAGTCTCCTTTTACTCCTGAACATTTTATTAATACGTAGGCAAAAATTTTTTAAAGACAGATCATATTTTTTCTGTTATAATAACGAATTGTCCGAGGAGGCAAATAGAAAATGAAAGTTAGACCATCTGTAAAACCGATTTGTGATAAGTGCAGAGTCATCAAGCGCAATGGCGTTGTAATGGTAATCTGCGAAAACCCTAAACATAAGCAGAGACAGGGTTAATTTAAGGAAAGGATAAGGAGAATAAACTATGCCACGTTTTGCCGGTGTCGATATTCCTCGTAATAAAGTAATTGGAGTATCTTTGACATATATTTATGGTATTGGCCCTACAACAGCCAAGAAGATTCTTGCTGCAGCAGGTGTTGATCCGGAAACAAGAACAAACGACCTGACGGATGAACAGGAAACAGCAATCCGTAACCAGATCGATTCCATCAAGACTGAAGGTGACCTTCGTCGTGAAACAGCGCTGAATATCAAGCGTCTGATGGAAATCGGCTGCTACCGCGGTATGCGTCATAGAAGAGGACTGCCTGTTCGTGGCCAGCGTACAAAGACAAACGCTCGTACAAGAAAAGGACCACGTCGTACAGTCGCTAACAAGAAGAAGTAAGGAGGAACACTCATGGCAGGTAATAACAAGAAAAAGGCCGTTGTTCGTAAGAAGAAGGTCAAGAGAAACGTCGCCAAGGGCGTCGCTCATATCCATTCAACATTCAATAACACAATCGTTACTATTTCTGATGAAGCAGGTAACGTTATTTCCTGGAGCTCTGCAGGTGCTTTAGGTTACAAGGGCTCCCGTAAGTCCACACCATATGTTGCTCAGCTTTGTGCAGAAGCTGCAGCTAAGGCAGCAGTTCAGCAGGGGCTGAAGTCTGTTGAAGTAAACGTTAAGGGTCCTGGTGCAGGTCGTGAATCTGCTGTACGTTCTCTGCAGGTTGCAGGTCTGGAAATTACAGCAATCAACGATGTAACACCAATTCCTCATAACGGATGCCGTCCACCTAAGAAACCACGTGGATAATCAAACAAGAACAGGAGGATTGTATGCAGAAATTTGAACGCGCCGATTTTGAAGTAGCAGAATATGTAGATTCTGAAAACTACGGTAAATTTGTCCTGTCTCCATTAGAGAGAGGTTTTGGTACAACAATCGGGAATGCGCTCCGCAGGGTCCTGCTTTCCTCCCTTCCTGGAGCTGCCGTTTTCTCGATCAAGGTAGATGGTGTTTACCATGAATTTACAACGATCTCTGGTGTAAGAGAAGACGTTTCCATGATCATCTTGAATCTCAAGAAACTGGTCATGAAGATCGAAGACGACGAAGTCTATGATCTGCAGATCTCCGCTAAGGGACCATGCACGATCACAGCTGGAGATATTATCTGTCCAGCACAGGTTGAGATTCTGAATAAGGATCTGGAAATTGCACATCTTGAAAAGGATGTCAGCCTTGAAATGGAACTGAAGGCTAAAAATGGTCGTGGTTACATTTCAGCCGATATCAACAAGCGTATGAATCAGGGTAATTCTCAGGGAATTGGAACGGTTTATACAGACTCCATTTTCACACCAATCACAAAGGTTGCCTACAATGTTGAACCGACACGTGTAGGTGAAAACGTTAAGTATGATTCCTGTGTTATGGAAATCTGGACAGATGGTTCCATCAATCCGCAGAAGGCTCTTGCTCTTGCAGCTAAAATCCTGATTGACCATCTTGACATTGTTGCCAACATCAATGATGAAGTGATGAACATGGAAAATGTCATGAAGCAGGGTAATACAGAATCTACAAATAAGGGTACTCAGATGATGATCGAGGATCTTGATCTGTCTGTACGCTCTTATAACTGTCTGAAGCGTGCTGGTATCGCAACAGTTGAAGAACTGACACAGAAGACTGAGGAAGAAATGATGAGAGTCAGAAACCTCGGTAAGAAATCTCTGAAAGAGGTTAAGGATAAGCTGATTGACCTTGGTCTTGGCTTCAAATCCTTTGAATAACTGGAGGAACGTATATGTGGAATCGTAAGTTTGGTAGAAACGCTGATCATCGTAAGGCTATGTTAAGAAATCTCGCTACTTCTGTCATCATGTATGGCAAGGTTGAGACAACTTATGCAAAAGCTATGGATATGCGTTCTGTAGTAGATGAATTAATCACTCTCGGTAAGAGAGGTGATCTGTCCGCTCGTCGTCAGGCAGCTGCATTCATTCGTAATGTAGTAGCTGATGAAAAGACACAGCAGACAGTACTGCAGAAGCTGTTCTCCGATGTAGCTCCAAAGTATGCTGATCGTAACGGCGGATACACAAGAGTTGTTAAGACTGGTGTCCGTAAGGGTGATGCTGCTCCGATGGCTTACATCGAACTGGTATAATCAGTAGAGGATGAATGAAAAGACACGATGCAGTATCGTGCCTTTTTTGTATTTCCGGGGAAATTTTCAGTCAATTGTTTTCTGCGAAAACTCCCGATAGTTAAGTACATACATCCTTGAATACAGTATGTTGAGAAAGTAGTCCATACACGCCTGAGAAAAGAATGTTGATATGCGATGATATTTCTGCTCTTTTGCAGGGATAACAAGAACTACGTCACTCAACCGCGCTAGTGGAGATGATCCGTTTCCAGTAATTGAGACGATTCTTACGCCGTTTCGTTTCAGAATTTTTGTTGTGGTAAGTGTAGGATTTGTTGATCCTGAATAACTCAATATCAGTGCAGCATCATCTCTTGTAAGAGTATCTGCCTGATGATTCTGTTCTCCATATACCGGTGTTGCCAGAAAGTGAATCCCGAGTCTCATCATACGGGTCTGAAATGCAAGTCCTGCAAGATATGCATCGCCGATCCCAAACAGCGCTTTATACCGGGCATTCAGGAGCATTTCTGCAGCTTTGTTCATGTCGGCTGTATTCAGCATTCTTCGCGCTTCATTGAGTGACTGATCCGTAATCTTTTTCAGGCTGTTGGCAATCTCCATGGTAGAACTGTCTGGATGGAATGGAAAGCTCGGATCCAGAAGATCACTGTCGTTTTCGGTTGTATCAATCTCTCTTGTTAATGAGATCTTCAGCTGTTTATAGCCGGACAGGCCGATTCTCTGGCATAAGCGCATGACTGCTGTAGAAGATGTATAGGTCTTCTGGGCAAGCTGCTGGATGGACATTTCTACCACTTCATCCTTATGGCTGAGAATGTAGTCGGCGATCGTGATATCTGTTGTGGAAAAATTCACTCTTTCTTTCAGCTGATTCAGTATGTTCATGTCTCTATTGTAACAGAATTCCGGAAAAACAGGGAAAATCCGAAGAATTTCCGGAACTTTATTCCGCCTTATGGAAAAGGTATTTCCTTTGCCATTCCATTCATGTATTCTAAGAATGCTCAAAGGAGAAAGATAAAAATGACAGAAAACAAGGGCGTAAAGATCGTTACGATTGGTGGTGGCTCCAGCTACACACCTGAACTCATGCAGGGTTTCATCAAGAGATATGAAACACTTCCGATTCGTGAAATCTGGCTGGTAGACATTCCGGAAGGAGAAGAAAAACTGAACATTGTCGGTGCTCTGGCACAGAGAATGTGGGACGCTTCTCCATATGATGTCAAGGTTCATCTGACACTGGATCGTCGCGAAGCTCTGAAGGATGCAGACTTCGTTACAACACAGTTCCGTGTTGGTCTGCTGAATGCTCGTATCAAGGATGAAAGAATCCCATTAAGCCATGGTCAGCTCGGCCAGGAAACAAATGGCGCTGGCGGAATGTTCAAGCTTCTGAGAACTGCACCAGTCATCAAGGCAATTGTTGAAGATATGAAGGAACTGTGCCCAAATGCGTGGCTCATCAACTTCACAAATCCATCTGGTATGATCACTGAAACAGTTATCAGACAGTGCGGATGGAAGAGATGCATTGGCCTGTGCAACGTTCCGGTTAACATCATGCTCCAGGAACCTGAAATGCTCGGTAAGAAGCCTGAAGATCTGACATATGAATTCGGCGGTCTGAACCACTTCCACTTCCACCGTGTATTCGATGGTAAGACAGGCGAAAACCTGACACACGAAGTTGCACGTAAGATGATGGAAGACGACAAGTCCAACATGCAGAACATCGCAAACGAAAAGTTCCTGCTGGATCAGCTGCTCTCTATGGACTGCCTGCCATGTGGATACCACAGATATTACTATCTGACAGACGAAATGATGAAGAAGGAACTCGAAGAATTCGGCAAGCATGAAACACGTGCTGAAAGTGTAAAGGCTGTTGAGGCTGAACTGTTCGAACTCTATAAGGATCCTAATCTTCATGAAATGCCTGAACTGCTGAAGAAGCGTGGTGGTAAGTACTACAGTGATGCAGCCTGCGAAACAATCAACTCCATCTACAACAATGCAGGTACAGTCATGGTAGTATCTACTGAAAACAGAGGCGCATTACCGGATCTGCCAGCCGATGCAATCGTAGAAGTTTCTGCAAGAATCACACGTCATGGTGCTGAACCGATCGCATTCGGTCATATGGAACCAGCTGTTCGTGGTATGGTTCAGATCATGAAGGCTATGGAAGAAACAATCATCGAAGCTGCTCTGACAGGCAACTATAATAAGGCTCTGGAAGCATTCCAGATCAACCCTCTTGTCAGACATGGCAAGTGTGCTCAGGAACTGCTGGATGAAATGCTGGTGGCTCATAAGAAGTATCTGCCTGCATTTGCTGAAAAGATTGCTGAACTGGAAGCACGTGGTGTTACTGTTCAGGATGAAACAGCAAGAAAGCTCTGCGAAGAAGGTCTCTGATCTATTCGATCAAAAGCGTAGTGTATCTGATGCTACGCTTTTTTATGTCATAATGAAAAACATTCAATCATGGCTGAATTATGATCATTAATGATGGAAATCAGTCAGTCTTTACAATACAGATAATGGAAACAGAACAACGACAGGTACAAAGGGTGTATTCCTCTTACATACCTGTCGTTTTTGGGATATGAACAGTATTGTTTATTTGAGAAGAATCGGAAAGAATATCAGTCTTCGATGACAGAAGGAATCATATTCTCGATTGCATTGCACAATTGAGGATGACGGATGACAAAGTGCACGAGGTGTCACCATCCAGAATATCGCACTGAATCCGATCAGCCTGAATCCGGAAGACATGCAGAAGATTCAGGAAATGGAAGATGCTGCAACCATCGGTTCCAGCACTGCCATGATGGCTGGCCGTATGACAAATGCAACTGCTTCCGCTATGAATACTGCTGCCGGCAATACTTCTGGTGCATCTGCTACCGGTAACTTCTGCCGTGAGTGCGGTACGCCAAAACCTGTACAGAGTGCAGGTTGGACATGTTCCTGTGGAACTGCAGTTGAAGGCAATTTCTGCCCGAACTATGGGGCAAAAAAGCCGTTGAAAGTGCCACTGTATCGTTGTAATAAGTGCGGCTGGGAACCAAAAGATCTGAAGAATCCGCCTCGGCTCTGACCGGAATGCGGCGATCCTTTTAACGAAAATGACATGCAGTAAAGCTGCAGGAGGTGAGCGTTTTGACAGTGTTACAGGAATATAAGTGTCCATGTTGTACGGACGCTCTGACCTTTGACAGCACACTTCAGAAGAAGAAGTGCCCGTATTGTGGATCTGAAATTGATGTGGAGAGTCTGACAGGGCTGGACAAAGATCTGAATCATGAGCCGGCATCGGATACCGGAAGGAGCGATCTGCGTGGTAATGTATGGCGAAAGGAAGATGGGCTGAGTATCTATGTCTGCAGATCCTGCGGAGGTGAGATCATCGGTGATGATACAACTGCAGCAGACTCATGACCTTATTGTGGAAATCCTGTGGTCATGATGGGAAAACTGTCCGGTAGTATGAAATCGGATCTGGTGATCCCGTTCAAGTTGAATAAAAAGGCGGCTGTGGCTGAACTGAAAAAAAACTATGGTGGAAAGCGGCTGCTTCCTAAGGTATTCAAGGATGAGAATCATATTGACGAAGTCAAGGGGATCTATGTACCGTTCTGTCTGTTTGACGTCAATGTGGAAGCGGATGTCCGCTATGAGGCTACCCGACAGAGGCATTATAGTGACAGAAAAAGCGATTATACTGAGACCAGTTATTACCAGGTGGACCGAAGAAATACCATCGCGGTCCGGGATATCCCTGTTGATGGTTCTTCAAAAATGGCTGATGATATCATGGAATCCATCGAACCATTTGATTATTCTCAGGCAGTACCATTTCAGACTGCGTATCTGGCAGGATATCTGGCGGAAAAATATGATATCGATGCGCAGGAAAGCAGGCATCGTGCCAATGCGAGTATCAAAAAGAGCGTGGAGATTTCCTTTGCCGAAACAGTCGAAGGTTATTCTTCCGTGGTTGCAAAGGAATCAGATACCCGCATACTGTCCGCCAGAGCAAAATATGCCCTGCTTCCTGTGTGGTATCTGCATACCTCATGGAAAGAAAACAAATACGTCTTTGCCATGAATGACCAGACAGGCAGGCTGGTGGGTGATCTTCCGCTTGATAAGGCAAAAGCTAGAAGATGGTTTTGGGACTGACGCTACTGTTCACAGGTTCAATATACGGTATTTTCTGGCTTTTGCGGCAGATCCTGTAAAAGGAGGCAGATATGAAAAAGAAACTGAAATGGATTCTCTGCCTTCTGGGCATTTTCCTGTTCATACTGATTTCAGTCTCTGCAACCGGATCTGCGCCTCTTCTTGTGGATCATGCGGACTTACTGACGGACAGTGAAGAACAGAATGCTTTGAGTATATACGGTTTCACTCGATCAGTTATTATGATAACAAGGAGTCCTTTTATCATGGATTTCTGACGGGAATACTGCACGGGCTGAATGTGGAATCGAACAGAGAAGCAGGTGATGGAAGATTTGATATCTGTATCATACCATCAGGCAGTCATAATACGGGAATTGTCATTGAACGCAAACATTCAAAGTCAGCTGTGGATTTACCAAAAGACAGCAGATCAGCGGCAGAACAGATTGTAGAACGGCATTACCTGCAGGATTCAAAGTTTTCGGCCTGCCGTCATACAAAAGGATATGGTATGGCGTTCCATAAGAAAAGATGCTTTGTGACGGGGATTGATGAGCTGTAAACGGATGACAGAAGTGTAAGAAAACACTTCTGTTTTCATTTATGTATACATGAAAATAGTTTCATCAAAAGAAAATTGTTTTCACTGGCAAAAAATAAGTATAAAATACAGTGGTGTTTTTTAAAGAAGAAGGAGAAATCTAACATGAACGCATATGTTGAAAGAGTAATCGAAGAAACAAAGAAAAAGAATGCTGATCAGCCTGAATTTCTGCAGACTGTAACAGAAGTTCTGACATCCATTGCTCCGGTTGTCGATGCACATCCGGAATACGAAGCAAATGCACTTCTGGAAAGAATCGTTGAACCGGAAAGACAGATCATGTTCCGTGTAGCCTGGACTGATGATGAAGGTAAACCACATGTCAACCGTGGTTACAGAATTCAGTTCAATGGTGCACTTGGTCCATACAAGGGAGGTCTTCGTTTCCATCCGACAGTCAATCTGTCCATTCTCAAGTTCCTTGGTTTTGAACAGATTTTCAAGAATTCTCTGACAACACTGCCGATCGGTGGTGCAAAAGGTGGCAGCGATTTCGATCCTCATGGAAAGAGCGATGCTGAAATCATGCGTTTCTGCCAGGCTTTCATGACGGAACTGCAGAGACACATCGGTCCATCCACAGACGTTCCAGCCGGTGATATTGGTGTAGGTGGAAGAGAGATCGGTTATTTGTTCGGTCAGTACAGAAGAATCAGAGATTCCTGGGACAATGGTGTTCTGACAGGCAAGCCTTTAACATATGGTGGATCTCTGATCCGTCCGGAAGCTACAGGCTATGGTGTTTTGTATTATGCACAGCAGGTTTTCGCTCATGAAAATGATGATATCAAGGGTAAGACATTTGCTCTGTCCGGTTATGGTAACGTTGCCTGGGGTGCAGCAAAGAAGATTGCTGAACTCGGTGGTAAGGTAGTTACAATCTCCGGTCACAATGGATACGTATATGATCCAGAAGGAATTGTGACTGAAGAAAAGATCAATTACCTGCTTGAAATGAGAGCATCCAAGAATGCAAACATCAGAATGTATGCTGAAAAGTTCGGTTGTGAATTCCATGAAGGTGAAAAGCCGTGGGGTGTCAAGGTTGATGTTGCAATTCCATGTGCAGCGCAGAATGAAATCGGCATGAAGGAAGCAGAACAGCTTGTTGCGAATGGAACAAAGTATTACTTTGAAGGTGCTAATATGCCTGCAACAAATGAAGCAATTGAATACCTGCAGTCTCATGGCGTTATCGTCGGTCCTGCAAAGGCAGTCAATGCCGGTGGTGTAGCTGTATCCGCTCTTGAAATGTCTCAGAACTCTGAAAGACTTTCCTGGACAAGTGAAGAAGTAGATGCAAAGCTGTACAACATCATGAAGTCCATTCATGATGCATCTGCAGCATCGGCTGAAGAATATGGTCTTGGATATGATCTGGTCAAGGGTGCAAATATCGCTGGCTTCCAGAAAGTTGCAGATGCGATGATGAGCCAGGGACTGTTCTGATTCCAGAAATCGAAACTCTATCAATCGAAGAACCGAAGTATAATGACCTCGGTTCTTTCATTTGGAGAACTCAATGAACCGATTTATGATCCGTTGAAGAATACTTTTCTGTAAACGGTGGTCATACAGTCGAGTATTTTTTTATCTGCATGCTGCATTTCCTGAAGACAGGATAATCTGCATATAAATGAAA
>JAEDEK010000100.1 GCA_016293365.1 Bulleidia sp.
CAGTCTTCTGAAACAGCCTATGATCACCATTGTCGGTTCACGTGATCTGTGCGCCTATGGAAAACAGATGAGTGAAATGGCAGCTTCCATCCTGCAGGAAAAATATGTCATTGTATCAGGGCTTGCCAGAGGTGCTGATGCGGTTGTGGCGCATACTGCCATGGCATGTGGTGGAAAGACAATCGCAGTCATCGGCTGTGGACTTGGTACGCATTATCCATATGAAAATGAATACCTGTATGAACAGATTGCAGAAAACGGTCTGATTCTGAGTGAATATCCGTATCCCACAGGTGTCAGAAAACATCATTTCCCATGGCGTAACCGGATTCTTGCAGGACTTGGTGAAAGTCTGATTGTTACCCAGGCAAAGGAAAACAGTGGTACGATGATCACCGTCAATGAAGCACTCAATCTTTCAAAGGACGTCTACTGTATTCCCTATCCGATGGATGATGTTCATGGTGGGGGATGCAACAGGCTGATCGAAGAGGGTGCAGGCATGGTTTACAGCAGGCAGCAGCTGATCGATCTGCTTGGTTGAAAGAAAACCGGTGTTTACAGGTTTGACGTTTTCGTATAAGCTAGAAAACGGAATTTTCAGAAACAGAAAAGGAAAAGGAGGATTTATTGTGAAGAATCTTGTTATTGTAGAGTCTCCGTCTAAATCCAAAACAATCGGAAAATATCTTGGAAAGGACTATCTGGTCGTTTCCAGTAAAGGACATATCCGTGATCTTGCGATCAAAGGAAAGGATGGACTGGGCGTTGACATTGAAAACGACTTTACGCCGATCTATGAGATCAGCAAGGATAAGGTATCCACGGTAAAGGAACTGCGGAAGCTTGCCGAAGATGTGGATTACGTCTATCTGGCAACCGACCCGGACCGTGAAGGAGAAGCCATCAGCTGGCATCTGGCACAGGAACTCGGGCTATCAGAAGATGCAGTAGACCGTGTTACCTTCCATGAAATCACAAAAAATGCAGTACAGGAAGCATTTACACAGCCACGTACCATTGATATGGATCTGGTGCATTCTCAGGAGACAAGAAGAATTCTGGACCGTATCATTGGTTTCCGTCTTTCCAAACTGCTCAAATCCAAAATCAGTTCCAAATCCGCAGGACGAGTTCAGTCTGTGGCACTCAAACTGATCGTGGAAAGAGAAAAGGAAATCAATGCTTTTGTACCACAGGAATACTGGACCATTGATGGTGTTTTCAATAAGGATGGAGAAACATTCAATGCCTCCCTTGCCAAAGTCAATGGAGAAAAGGTAAGTCTGGAAAATGAAGAACAGGCAAAAGCCATCGTGGAAAGATGTCAGGGAGACTTTACGGTTTCTGCCATCCGCTCCTCCAAACGCAGCCGTTCTCCACGTCCACCGTTTATCACTTCCACCCTGCAGCAGGAAGCAAGTACAAAGCTTTCGTTTTCTGCCAAGCGCACGATGTCGATTGCCCAGAAACTGTATGAAGGAATTGATGTCGGCAATGGCGAAGAGGGTCTGATTACCTACATGCGTACTGACAGTACAAGACTGTCCGATGTGTTCATTAACGCTGCGCGTCAGCAGATTATTGAGCAGTATGGAAAGCAGTATCTTGGAACATATACCGTTGTTAACGATCAGGGGGCGCAGGATGCCCATGAGGCAATCCGTCCGACCAATCTTGCCTATACACCGGAAAGAGTCAAGGACTATCTGAGCAGTGAACAGTACAGGCTGTATCGTATGATCTATGCCCGTGCGGTTGCTTCCCTGATGGCCAATGCCGTATACAACCAGCTTTCCATCAGCCTGGAAAGAAACGGATGCACCTTTACATCCACCGGCAGTACACTGGATTTTGACGGTTATCTGAAGGTGTATGGCGATTATGATTCCTCAAAGGATGTCATTCTGCCGACTTTACGTGAAGGGGAAATTCTGAAGGATGCTGTGATTACACCAAACCAGCACTTTACAGAACCACCGGCACGCTACACCGAAGCAAAGCTGATCAAGGCGCTTGAGGAGGATGGAATCGGAAGACCATCCACCTATGCAATGATCATTGATACCATTCAGATCAGAGGATATGTCACTTTGGATCGTGTATCGGAAAAATCCCGTACGAAGGTATTCAGACCGACTGATCAGGGAATTCTGACAACCGAAAAACTGGATGAATATTTCTCTTCCATCATTAATGTCGACTACACTGCACAGATGGAGCAGAAACTCGATGAGATTGCGGAAGGTAAACAGGAAGAAGTAGCAACTCTGCGCAGTTTCTATGATACATTTACCCCGCTTCTGGATAAGGCTTACCAGGACATGGAAAAAATCGCACCGGAGAAAACCGGAAAGACATGTCCAGAGTGCGGAGGTGATCTTGTATACCGTAACGGACGATTCGGACGTTTTATTTCATGTTCCAATTTCCCTAAGTGCAAATATACGGCACAGATGGAAAAGGAAGGAAAGGAAAAACCGGAACCGACAGGCAGAATGTGCCCGGAATGCGGTAAGGAACTTCTGAAAAGAAAATCCCGTTTCGGTTCATTCTTCCTTGGATGTTCCGGATTCCCGAAATGTACGTACATGGAAAACCTGGAAGGGGAAAGAATCTATTCCCGCAAGGAAAAACTCAAGCTGAAGGAGCAGGCAGAAGCTGCCGTTTCTGTTGAAACAGAAGAAAAACCGAAAAAGAAGACAGCAAAGAAAACTTCCGCAGCAAAGAAAACAACAACGAAAAAGAAAACATCTTCTTCTACAGGCAGAAAAACAACAACGCGAAAGAAGAAAGCTGATGAGGTAGCCGAATGAAAAGAGTCAAGGTGATCGGGGCAGGGCTGGCCGGATGTGAGGCTGCATGGCAGCTTGCGAAAAGAAACATACCGGTGAGTCTTTATGAGATGAAACCGGTAAAGTATTCACCAGCCCACCACAGTGAAGGATTTGCGGAGCTTGTATGTTCCAATTCCCTGCGCTCGGATGCATTAACCAATGCAGTGGGACTGTTGAAGGAAGAGATGCGGATGATCGGGTCTTTGATCATGGAGGCAGCAGAAGCAACAAAGGTTCCTGCAGGCAGTGCACTGGCAGTGGATCGTGAGAAGTTCTCTATGTATGTTACAGAGAAGATCACATCTCATCCGCTGATTGAAGTCATTCATGAAGAGATCACACAGATTCCGCAGGGACCGGTCATTATCGCAACCGGACCATTGAGTTCGGATGCAGTTTCCGCAGCAATTTCAGATCTGATTGATGCGAAGTACTGTTATTTCTATGATGCTGCAGCACCGATTGTAACAGCTTCCTCCATCAATATGGATATTGCCTACCGCAGATCCCGTTATGACAAGGGAGAAGCGGACTATATCAACTGTCCGATGGATAAAGATCAGTTCGATGCTTTCTATGAAGCACTGATTACTGCGGAAACAGCAGATGTCCATGGTTTTGAAGATGAAAAGGTGTTTGAAGGATGCATGCCGTTTGAAGTCATGGCAAAGCGTGGCAGAAACACACTGCTGTTTGGCCCGATGAAGCCGGTTGGTCTCAACCGTCCGGATGGTTCCAGACCATATGGTGTCGTACAGCTGCGCCAGGACAATGCAGAAGCATCCCTGTATAACATTGTCGGTTTCCAGACGCATCTGAAATGGGGTGAGCAGAAACGCATCCTGCAGATGATACCGGGTCTGGAAAACTGTGAAATTGTACGCTATGGTGTCATGCATAGAAACACCTATATCAATTCTCCAATGTGCCTGAAGGAAACCTATCAGTACAAAGACAGAGATGATCTGTTTTTTGCCGGTCAGATGACAGGTGTGGAAGGATACATTGAAAGTGCAGCCAGCGGGATGCTTGCCGGTATCAATATGGCACATGTATGTCATGGTGAAAAGCCGGTTGCGCCAGGTCCTGAAACCATGATCGGTGCGATGTCCCATTACATCACACATGCCGATGCTTCTTCCTTCCAGCCGATGAATGCCAACTTCGGTATCTTCCATCTGAAAAACGATGTGAAGAAAAAAGACCGTAAGTCTGCCTATGCACCACAGTCCATTTCCATCATTCAGGGACTGATTGACAATGGAGAACTATGAGGAAATGCTGGGAAAGTTCCTGGATGCCATGGCGCTGAAACGCACAGGCTCCAAGGATACGCAGGATGCGTATCGCAGGGATCTTTCCCGTTTTCTTTCCTGGCTGCAGGCAGAAAACATCACATCATTGAATGATGTCACCCCTGCAGATATCGCTTCCTATCTAGGACAGCTTCGTACAGGAAAGATCGGTGGAAAACCACTGTCCAATGCTTCCTATGACCGGAATCTTTCCGCTTTGAAGTCCTTTTACCGCTATGCCTGCAGATCACTTGGTATCACCAGCAATCCGGTAAACCGCATCCATGGTGCAAAGATCGGCAGGCATCTGCCGGATTATCTCAGCTTTGATCAGATGGAGGCTGTCCTGGATACATTTGATCTTTCAGATCCAGCCGGTGTCAGAAACCGTGCCATGATCGAAGTCATGTATGCCTGCGGTCTGCGTGTATCTGAATGTGCGGGACTGAAGATGGAAGATCTTCATTTTTCACAAGGGTATCTGACTGTTCTTGGTAAGGAATCCAAACAGCGGATGGTACCGTTCTATCCCCGCTGTGGGCAGCTGCTGCAGCACTACGTGCAGTATGATCGACCACTTCTGATGTCAAAAGTCAGTGAGCATGGGATTGTGTTTGTATCATTGAAGGGCAGGCCGATCTCGACAAGAGCAATTCAGCAGATCGTTGAGAAGGCAGGAGAAGATGCAGATATCGGCATGCATCTGCATCCGCACATGATCCGCCATTCTTTCGCAACCCATCTTATCAATAACGGGGCAGATCTGCGTGTTGTCCAGGAACTGCTGGGACATGAAAATCTGTCTACCACACAGATCTATACCCACGTGGATGAAGCACATCTGCGGAATGCTGTGGAAATGGCACATCCATATGCTGTAAAGAAAGTAAAAAAATAACTCACCCGTAGGTGAGTTATTGCGTTTTTATGGTAAGATCACAGGCATTCTGTACATCAAATGCTTCAAAATAGGCATTTTCCAGTGGAATCCATTTCTTTCTGAAATCATCGAGAAGATCGGGATTCCTTCTTGCGATCCGCTGGATCTGCATGGATGGGTCAATATCGACAAAGATGGAACAGTCATAGTATTTCCTCAGATCCGGATACATGGAATAGGAGCCTTCAATGATTGTCATTCCCGTATCAGGCAGGGTGATCCTGTCAGCAGATAATGAGAAAGTGGAACAGTCAAACCAGTGATAACGGACTGTCTTACCTTCATGTAAAGGTATGAGGACTTCTTCTTCCAGTCGTTCACGATCAAAATTACCGCCAGGCTGGCTGTAACGTTCCTGCGTTCTTTGATGTTTCTGCAGGTAGAAGTCATCCACATGCACAACAGCTGCACCATAGATCTGCTTCAAAAAGACACCAAGTGTTGTTTTTCCTGCACCGCAATGACCATCAATGGCGATGACCATGTGATCTTTTCTGTTGCGATCGATGTGCAGCAGAACAGGAATATATGGTACAAAGTCTTTATGGATGACTCGATAGGAAGGGTGGTATGTATTTCTGTACCTTTCAGAATGACTGATCGGCAGGTATGTGCCATCTTTCCAGTCTGAAATCCACTGCAGGGAAGCGGAAGGATCAAATGGTGTTCTGCCATCTGCAATCATCTGTTTCAATGTGGAAAGCTTTTCTTCCAGAGCTACAATCGCATATGGTTCCTTGCGGGCAGATGCAGCGAAAAGGGAAGCAAGGGTATCTGCTGACATGCCATCATCCAGAATGGACAGACACAGGCGGACATAGTTTCCATCCAGTGGTTCTACGTGTTGTGAAGTACCTGTATGTAATGATGCATATTCTGTGGTGATCCTTTCCTTACATGCCTGTACATCATCAACAAAGTGCCCACAGCCATAACAGCTCTGATACAGTGCTTTGCATACATCCTGAACAGTGGAGGATGGATATTTTTCAAGAAGGTCGCTGATGAATGTTTCTGTGTTCATATCTGTATTGTACTACAAAACATATCAAATGCCTTACCCATTTCCATCTGGTTTGTACTACAATATAGGTAACAGAATCCGGAGAAGTATATCATGTCAGAAATTTTCAAAAACGACCAGGCCTATCGTGAAAAGGCCAGAAGGATCATGGAGAATGATCCTGTCATGATCATGTCATTAAGCCATGAAGCACATTATCTGTATGAACAGGGAATGATTTCCGAAGCGTGTTATCAGGAAATCTATGAAATGTCCCGTTTATATGCTTCAAATAAGAAATGACACTGGAAAACATGGGGGGTGCTTCTCCATGTTTTTTCTTCATCAGAAACACGGATGAAGCTGTGGTGGAGTATCATAGTATGGATAAAGGAATTCTGAAACATGTTTGAAAAACAGCTGCGTAAAGTCAGAGAGGTGCATCCTCTTGTTCACAGTATTACAAATCCTGTTACCATCAATGATGTTGCCAATATGATCATTGCCTGTGGGACTTTTGCGATCATGGAAGTCACACCACAGTTTCTTGCTCAGCAGATCGATGCGGTATTTACCGATATCAGACCCGATGCCGTCAAGATCGGGATGGTATCCGACAGTGCATTGATCGATGTGATTGCGGAAAGACTCCGTTTTTATAAAGCGGAAAACATCGTCGTGGACCCTGTCATGGTTGCTACTTCAGGAAGTGCATTAGTCAATTACTCCGACTCTAAAGAGTCGAGGCTTGTAACTCACTCATATGGTCCTGGCGTCATTAC
>JAEDEK010000101.1 GCA_016293365.1 Bulleidia sp.
GGCACACAATATCAGACTGGGATTTACTATAAAGACGAATCAATGCTGCCATACATTGAAGAAATATACGATGCAGAAAAAAGCCGATATGAACAGTTTTATGTGGAACTACAGCCACTTCAGAACTTTTATGAAGCAGAAGAATATCATCAGCATTACCTGGATAAGCATCCGGATGGATACTGTCATATAACACTGGTGGATCTTAATAAAGTAAAAAAACTGAACAGAAAATAATGACCTGTCAGTATTGATGGATTGTTGTTGTATCAATTGTGGATTTTGAGACAGCGGGCCTGCTTTGAACAGCAGGTTTTTATTTGCTCGTTTTGTCCTTAAAATCACGGAATAAATTACATAAAATGTAATAAATATCTATAAATGATAACAAAGCCTAAACAAAGAAAATCTATTCCAATAACTATAGATTTTTCCTAAAATTAGAACCGTCAAGAAGTCACTTGAGACCTGGCCAGGTAATGTGCATTAAAAGAATTGAGTAAGGAGAAAAAAAGATGAAAAAGTATAACGTCTGTATCGTTGGTGGTGGTAGTACATACACTCTTGGTTTCTTAAAGTCATTTGCAAGAATGCAGGAAGAATTCCCATTAAACAAGCTGGTATTATTTGATATCGATGCTGAACGTCAGAAACCGATCGGACAGTATGGTGATATCATGTTCGCAGAAAGATATCCTGAACTTGATTTCTCATACACAACTGACCCAAAAGAAGCATATGAAGGAATGGATTTCATTTTCATGCAGATGAGAGCTGGTGGGCTTCATATGCGTCAGAAGGATGAACATATTCCACTGAGTTTCGGAAAGATCGGTCAGGAAACATGTGGTGCAGGTGGTATGTCCTATGGCCTCAGATCCTGTGTTGCCATGGTTGAATCAATCCATCAGATCAGAACATATGCACCGGATGCATGGATTCTGAACTACTCAAATCCGGCTGCTATTGTTGCAGAATGCTTAAGAAGAGAATTCCCGGATGATAAGAGAATTCTGAATATCTGCGATCAGCCTGAAAATGTTGTCCGTTCCACAAGCCGTCTGCTTGGCTGTAACTGGGAAGATCTTGATCCGCAGTACTTCGGTTTAAATCATTATGGATGGTTTACACATATTTATGACAGAAAGACAGGCGAAGATCTGCTGCCAAAAGTAAGACAGATCGTTAAGGAAAAGGGATTCCTTCCACAGGATGCTGAACAGAGAGACCAGTCATGGCTTGATACTTATGGATTTGTAAAGACAATGCTGGAAGATTTCCCGGATTATCTGCCAAATACCTATGACGGTTATTATCTGTATCCGGAATACAAGGCTTCTCATCTGAATCCGGAATATACAAGAGCTGATGAAGTCATCAATGGCAGAGAAAAGAGAGTATTTACAGAATGTGCAAAGATCATTGAAGAAGGCAAGCTTGGTGATAAGTTTGATGCGATCTCCGATGCACATGCAGAAATGATGATTAAGGTTGCTGAAGCAATTGCATTCAATACACTGGGAAGATTCATTCTTATTGTAGAAAACAATGGTTGTATTGCTAACATGCAGGATGATGCAATGGTTGAAGTTGTATGTGAACTCGGCATTAACGGTCCACGTCCTCTGAATGTTGGAAATATTCCTCAGTTCTATCTTGGATTACTGGTTCAGCAGGTATCCAGCGAAAAGCTCCTTGTAGATGCATACTACGAACATTCTTATCAGAAGGCTCTGATGGCATTTACATTAAACCGACTGATTAATGATGCAAAACAGGCTCGTAAGATTCTGGATGCTCTGATCGAAGCAAATGGCGACATGTGGCCTGAATTGAAGTGATCAGGGCATAAAAAGGAAAAGTGTATGAAGAAGAATCGTCTCATGAACTTCTTCTCTGATCTGGGAAGAAGTCTGATGATGCCAATTGCAGCATTGGCTGCATGCGGTATCGTTCTTGGTCTGACCGCAGCATTAACAAAACCGCAGGTTCTGGCTGCCGTTCCGTTTATTGCTTCAGGTGTGCCATACTTTGTGATTACTACTTTAAAGAGTGTTTCCAACATCGTATTTACCCTGATGCCGGTGCTGTTTGCAATCTCGATTGCCATGGGTATGGCCAAAGAAGATAAGGGTGTCGCAGCATTTGCTGGATTCCTCGGTTATTATGCCTTCCTGGTTGCTTCCCAGGCGTCAATTAATACCGGTGTAATGGACTTCTCTGCCTTGAAGATTTCCAGTATTCTCGGTGTTGAAACTGTTGATATGGGAGCGACCGCAGGTATTATTGCCGGTCTTGTTACACAGGCACTTCACAATAAGTTTCATAAGGTGCAGTTCCCTGCAGCGATCGCCTTCTATGGAGGAAAAAGATTCGTCGCTCTGATAGTCATTGTCACGATGTCTGCAATCGGTCTGGTGATGCCGTTTGTATGGGAGCCGATCTCAATGTGCATCAATGGACTGGGAAGCATTATTCACGCTGCTGGTGCATTTGGTGTATTCCTCTTCGGTTTCCTGGAGAGACTGCTGATTCCTACAGGACTTCACCATGTACTGAATTCCCTTTTCAGAACAACTCCTCTGGGTGGTGTATACAATGGTGTTGAAGGATGTCTGAATATCTTCCTGCAGTTTGTTGATAAGGTTCCACTGGCAGAACTGAAGCAGTTTACCCAGTTCCTTGGCCAGGGTAAGATGCCATTCATGATGTTTGGTCTGCCGGCAGCTGCGCTTGCAATCTACCAGACTTCTCCAGCTGAAAAGAAGGGTAAGGTAAAAGCCCTGATGATTGCAGGTGTTGCAGCATCCTTTGTATCCGGTATTACTGAACCTCTGGAATTCTCCTTTATGTTCGTTGCTCCGGCACTGTTCGTATTCCATGCAGTAATGGGCGGTATTTCCTTCATGCTGATGTCAGTCCTTGGTGTTATCGTCGGTAACACAGGTGGTGGTGTCATTGACTTCTTTATCTGGGGTGTATTCCAGCCTGGATCAAACTGGTATTGGATTGTCATTGTCGGTCTTGTATTCATGCCAATCTACTACTTCGTGTTCAAATGGTATCTGACAAAGAAAAACATATCAATTGATGTGGCTGATGAAGATGGTGATGAAGGCGGTACATTGACAGTAGATGAAAAAATGCAGAAGATTGCTGCAACAATCATCGAAGGCTTAGGTGGATTTGATAACATTGTTACTGTAAACAACTGTATCTCCAGACTCAGAGTTGATGTGAAGGATATGTCTGCTGTAAATGAAGAACTATTGAAGAAGACAGGCTCAATGGGTTTTGTAAAACCGAGTGCAACACATATTCAGGTAATCTATGGTCCTAAAGTTGAAGCAATTGCTGATGCGGTAAGATCCGTAATGAAATATTGATTCCCCTCAATAATGGCTGGTCATTTGGCCAGCCATTATTGGAATCTGTTCTGAATCAGCATCTCTACGATCAGCTGGACGATTACAAATGAACTCAGCTTTGTACGCAGATTTGCGTCCTGAAGTTTTCCTTCATTTGTAGTGATATAGATGCCTCTGCTGTTTTGAAGCTCTGAATCTATTTCATCGGAGGAAATCCATACGACTTTGACATTCTGTCTGTGACACTTTTCCAGGATCTGGGAGTATGTCTGACTGTCTCCATGGTTGGTAAACATGATCAATAGTGTATCCTGATTGAAAGAATCAGACAGACTGGAAAGAAAATCAATCCAGTCAATGAGAATGCATGGAATATCAATTGTTGTCATGAAAGAGTGAAGATACCTTGCTGGAAGAGAAGACATGTTGCGTCCATACACATAAAACGATGAACAGGTTTCGATCATCCTGCAGATATTCAGAATCTCTTCTTCATTGATGGTTTCAATAACATCCTTGATGATCGAAATATTGTGCTGAATCACATTCCATAAACTGTTGGATTGTGAATCAATTTTATTACGTGATTTCAGATAGAATTTGAATTCATTAAAACCTTTAAATCCTGCTTTCTGGCAGAAACGGACAACCGATGAAGGCGATACGTAAAGCTGAGAGGCAATATCATGAACGGAAAGCTGAGCGAGCATGTTGATTTTTTCATTGAAGTAGTCACAGATCAACAGTTCTGTTTCACTTAATGGACTGCTGTTTTCAGGCATGATCAGCTGGATCCTGTCGTTAATGGTTCTTGGCTGGTCATCTGCTGTTACGTTGGAAGACAGGTATTCTATCATTGTTGAGATCACAAAGAAAATGCATAGTCGTGAAGTCAGGTCGGCACCATTGTTATCTCTGATTTTTGTGAAGAAACGTAAGCTGCAGTTGGATATTTCAGCCAGTTCATTACTTTCTACAGAAGATATGGATATGACTGTCATTCCTGACATTGCTGCTTCTTTTGCAAGGACGAGAGTATCTGAAAAAGACCCGGATGCTGATATGAAAATAAAGACAGAGCCTGGTCGAGCAGTTTGAATCAGATGAGAAGTAGTCCTCTTGGCAACGGTTTTGTAGATGTTACGGAATCCGGCAATGAACAGAGTGCTTGCGAGATAATCGATTGGAATATCGGTGATTCCGGAAGGTTCATGAAGGTATATGATTGTGTTTTTCTTAAGATATTCAGAAATGGCAGGAAGAGATTCACTGTTCAGAAGACCTCCTGTCCCTTCAAGCTCTGTAATGATGTTCTGTTTAATTTTTGTATATGCTGTAACATCAATCTGCCTCGAATCAGCAGCAATACCTTCAGTGACTTTATTCTTCAGATAGTATTTCAGTTCAGGATAACCACTGAAGCCGAGTTTACGGCAGAAACGTAATACAGTTGAAGTGGAGTAATTGATGTTTTTTGCGAACTGCTGAATGGACATGGTCTGAATCAGAGCGGAATTATCATGGACGTAACGAAGTATTTCCAGCTCCTTTTTGGTCAGTGTATGTAATGGAATGTCATATTTCATCTTCATAATATATATTGTAAGTATAAAATATTAATTGAAACAAGTAAAAAATGTGAGGTTTTAAAATGCTGTTTTTCAAAAAAAAGAATAATGAAAAAGATCTGAAAGCTTATTGCAACGGTGATCTTGTAAGTATCGATCAGGTCAACGATGAAGTATTTTCAAAAAAGATGATGGGCGACGGTATTGCAATCAAACCATCTGATTGTGAAATCTATGCTCCATGCGATGCAACTGTAACAGTTGTGTTTGAATCAACGAATCATGCAGTTGGTTTAACAACAGAAGATGGTCTTGAACTGTTGATTCATTGTGGTCTGGATACGGTGAATCTGACAGAAAAGGTGTTTGATTGTAAGGTTAAAAAAGGAACAAAAGTGAAAGCTGGTCAGCTGCTGATTACTTTTGATCCGGAAAAACTTCGCCAGCTGAAATGTGAAGATATTGTAATGCTTGTTGTACTGAATCCAGGAAAAACATCTCAGGTGAAGTTTGTCGGTGACTGCTCAGTCAAGGCAAAAGAAACTGTAGTGGCAACCGTCAGATAATTTGGAAAGCTGTTTACGGGAATGAGAAGAAAAGACTGAGAGATTACAGACTTTAATGAAATCATGAAGATCATTGATCGTTGTGATGTATGCAGGGTAGCAGTCAATGATGGTGAGTTTCCATATATCGTGCCGCTGAATTTCGGTACAGAAGTCAAAGATGGAACACTGTATCTGTATTTCCACAGTGCAATGGAAGGTAAGAAAGTGGATCTGTTTGGAAGAAACAGTAAAGTGACATTTGAGATGGATTGTGAACATGACATTATCCTGTATGAAGAACGTATGTCATGTACAATGGGATATGCCAGTGTCATTGGTCATGGCATCATGGAAAAGCTTACAGATGAAGAAAAGTATGATGCCTTAAAGAAACTGATGAAGCATTATCATTCGGAAGAATTTGCATTTAATACAGATATGATGAAGGGGACAAATGTATACAGTATGACTGTACTGGATCTGACGGGTAAAAGAAGAGGAAACGGTCATCCCGAAGAAAAACAGACACATATAACGATGGAATAAAACGAAGAGGAATGTACGTCTGATGATACATTCCTCTTTTTAGAATATCTTCTGAAGGCTTTACAAAGAAAGATCAGCAACAGATTATACAATATGATCTGCTTCAAAGACATTGAAGTAAGATTGAAGCAGAGATTGAAGTACTTCAATGTCGCAGAGGTTGTACATATGGTGTGCCGATCGTTCTTAGCTGGAGGTTGATCAAATTCAGTATCGTTCTTTCTTGTCATGGGAATGTGAAAGTACCATTCATCTTTCAGGGATACAATCTTTCCTGTTCCAAATGACCATGTACCATCAAAGTAATCACTGAAACATGCAGGTACATCAAAAGTCACTTTGATTCTGCCATCCAGCGTGTTCAAAGAAAGGTATGTTGTATTCGTCTTTTGGTCTGTTACAAAGCTGTAATCTCTGTTTCTGACAAGATCTGCCTGTGGTCGGGAAAACAGAACAGGTTTCTGCAACCAGTCCAGATTCCGGTAGACACAGTGCCACTGATTCGTATAGACATCCTTGAACTTGTAAGGCTTTTCCTTCATCTGTGTTCTGATCCCATCGTATCTGGCTGTCACGGTTCGGATTGCGGATTGTGTCATCTGTGACTTCAATCCAAACTCAGAACGTATTGTCTGATACAGCCTGTTACTAAGAGTTACAGAACTCATCGGAAAGTCGTGGTCAAAGATATACTGAGACACGAAATTACAGGCAAGATGATACTGCTCTGTCACATGGATGACAGAGCTTATATCACTGTCATCCATGTGAATATGCAGTTTCATTGTCTTAACCGTATCAGCCATTCTGTTCTCCTTCAATA
>JAEDEK010000102.1 GCA_016293365.1 Bulleidia sp.
CAAGTGTTTGGACAGTATCAGCATCAATTTTGGTGGCTGCCACTTGATCTCTGCACAATATGTCAGCTCAAAATGTGTTTTAAACGCTATTTTGTTACTGAACTATTCGGCCAATAACTGAATAAGTGGTGAAAGGAGCAAATATGCGTTTCAAATCCATGATTAAAAAAGTAGTGCTTCCTTTGATTGCAGCTTTCTCAATCGCAGGAAGCATTTTCCCTTCTGCTACAGTGCTGGCGGAAGGGGAAACTGTTTATCCAGATTACGACGAATCCCGTACAGGAAGTATCACGCTATACAAGTATGTCAGTAATGATGGCAAAACTGTAGTAGCAGATGGTACTTCTTTTTCTCAGAATTCCGATGAGAACCTTCAGGGAGTACAGGATGCTACCGGAAATTACAGAATGCTGCCGGAAAAGGGAGTTGAGTTTGCATACTTCAAAATTGCAGACTTTATCCAGGTAAATACCGATTCAACTTCGCACTGGTATGTGACTAATCTGAATTCATACTACAGATCACTTCTTGCAGATTACGGCATTAATCTTCCCACTGTATCTGCAGGCAGATATACCGTAGATACGATGACTGATGGGTTAAGTAAAATGTGCGAAGCAACAAACAGCACACGTACTGGTGAAACAGCTTTGCGGGAACTGGTAAGTACTCGGGGTACCGCCTTTCCATCAGTAACCAACTCCTATGGCAAGACAAAGGCTGAGAATCTTCCTGTGGGTCTGTACCTTGTAGCAGAAGTAAACTGGGAACATCAGGCAATCTCCAAATATGATACATACTGGAATAGAATAGATGGCGATTATGATGGAACAGCAGATGGAGGAGAGGGTTCTATTCGTGCAGATATCGTTTCTCCATCCTCACCATTCTTTGTACAGCTTCCGATGGCTTCTCCTGATGGAAAAGGATGGAATTATACTGTGTCGGCATATCCAAAAAACAGTACCATTACCGTTCATAAGGATATTGTTACAGACGATTACATCAGTAACGGTAAGAAAGCTCAGACTGATACAGAAGCAGATGAAACACCATGTGATTACGCCCAGCATAATTATCTGAACAGTACCGGTCGAACTGATTTTACTGAAGGTGATGATGAGATGACCGCACTTGATGGCGAATACAAAAACGGTCTAACACATCAGATGGATGCAATGATCGGAGAAACAGTCACACAACTGATCAGCTGTGATCTTCCAAAGCTCAGTGAGAATAAGAAAATCACTGTATACAGTGTATCCGACCGTATGACAAAAGGACTGAACTTTACTACGATCCGCAGTGTACGGTATGGAAGCGATGTATGGAATGCCGATACATTAACAACACTGAAAGATATAGAAGATTACATGGTTTCAGTCGATACGGCAAAGGATCAGTTTACAGTCTCTTTGACTTCTGCAGGACTGGCAAAGATCAATGCCACTTCATCTGCGGGATATTTCTATGTTCTTTTTGACAGTGTTCTGACAAAGGATGCAATGATCGGAACAGATACATACGAATATATTACAGAAAACAATAAGACAATTGCCGCGAACAATCAGAATACCGCAAAACTGACATTTGCAACAGACAGAACATCACAGCACAACTACTATTCCAATACAACAAGAATCTACACATATCAGGTAAATCTGACAAAGACCATTGGAACTGCTGATGGTAATGAATACAGAGATGTAGAGTTTAAAGTTGAACGCAAGCTCCCGGATGGATCATATGAGTCAATTCCAATGAGTTATATCAAAGCAGATACAGATGGTACAGCCATCTACATGCCGGATGTGCTTGGAAAACTGACAGTAAATCCAGGTAGAAACGGAAAACTGAACCTGACCGGTCTTGATTCTGGTGATTTCAGAATTGTCGAAGTTAAGACCGCAAGAGGACTGAATCTGCTTAAAGAGCCGGTCAGTTTCCGTCTTTGTGCAAACAGGGTTACAGAGGGCGATGATGAAAAGTATGAAGACGGTACACTGCTTCATGCATATGTGTGGTCTGGAAATGAACCGGCAAATCTGAAGGCATATGATCTTGCTTCTACAACACATGGATATCTTCTTTCTCAGGGTATTGCAAGCTTTACCATTCAGAATAACAGCATCATTCAGATGCTTCGAACAGGTGGGGCAGGAACGATGCTGATCGTAGGATGCGGAGCAGTGATCATGCTTTCAGGTATGGTTCTTCTGTATCTAGTAAGGAACAGGAAAGACAGGGAGGAATAATGGTATGAAAAAAAGAAACAGATGGATCATTGCACTGCTTTCAGCACTGATGTTATTGGACATTTCAGTCTGCGTATTCGCTGAAGAATCAGATCATGGATCATCCGGCATTACGCTTCCATCAGAACTCACACAGCCAATTCCGGACCTGAGCGGTATTGAAATTTCGCATATTACACTGCGTTGTTTTGATGATTCTGAAGAAACTGTTCCATGCACCGGGGCAGAATATACCGTGCTTCAGGTAGGAACCATTGGGCGTGACGTTGATGATAATGGTCGCTTTCTTCCATTAACTGAGCAACTTGAATGGAGTGATGCAACTGATCCGATTGACTATGAACAGATGGTATATGAGGCATACGAAAGTGATCCTGATCTTGGGTATGTCGAAACTCAGAGAATCGGTGAATCAGGTACAGCAAGCTATCTGAATATTCCCTGTGGTGTATATCTCATCAGTCAGACGGTAACTACACGGTATCATCTACGTTCAACACCATTTCTTGTTACTACACCAGAAATGAATGAGGATGGCACATCCTGGTGTTTAAGCGTTGTCGCCAATCCAAAGCAGATGCTTGCAGGTGATCTTGAGGTTGAAAAGATTGTAAAAGGAAGCATTCTGGAAAAAGACAATATCTACCATATGCAGATTGATCTGAACTGTGATGGAGAATACAGACTTGTTATGCCTGATGGCAGCGAGTCTGTATTTGTTTCCGGTGATGTGATCGGGTTGAAAAAAGGAGAGAAGGCAGTTATATGCGATCTACCTTCAGGAGCTCAGTACAGTATCAATGAAAAAGAGGCAAATAAAGGCTGGCATACACAGATCAGAAACCAGCAGGGAATCATTCAGGCAAAACAGGCGATTCTCTGTACTGTCATCAATGATTCAACGAGTGTAGATACAGGAGTTGATCTTCTTCCAACTCACTGGCTGATTGCATGTATTGCATCCGTGTGCCTGGTTACCTTCTGGGTACTTATCAGACTTGGCGAGAAAGATGATGAAGAAGATGATGAAACACTGCACAAAATGTAAAGTCTGTCGGGAAACCACAGACTATTTTATTACCGAGAACAGCAAAGGAACCGCGCAGATCAATGAGAACGGCTGAACGGTTCTTCTCGATAACCTGATCCGTTATCAAATGCGAGTGTGTGATCAGCACGCGACCTCCCACAAGGAGGAGAAAAGCGGTAAACCGCAAGAAAGGGGAATGGCTTTACGCCAGCAATTTTATGAATCTGATTAAAAAAGCAAAGTCTGCATTGATTGCAGCAATGGCGATGATGATGTGTTCGCCAACTGGAGTGTATGCTGAAGACGTACACTACGAAACCACAGATGCTATTATCGATGAAAACATGACCGGTAGCATCTCCTTATTCAAGTATATTGACAACGATGGTAAAACAGTGGATGCCTCTGGTGTCAAATACACAGGTAACGAAGTCGATATGCTCTCTGGAGTCCGTGCAGAAGTCGGCAACAGTGATATCTTCCCTGAAAAGGGAGCTCACTTCAAGGCAGTCAAAATCGCTGATATCGATCAGGTAACAGAAGACACTAAAAATGGCATCAGTGTTACTGGTACATACTATACAAACATTGATTCCGGCTTCATGACGCTGATCAGAAACTATCTTGGTGATACAGCTTTGATGCCATCTGAATCAACACGCAGAACCGATGGCAGAACAGCCAATAATGCTGCAAATCTGGATGACCACTATGAATCTGACGATCTCAATGCAGTCATCATGAAGATCAACCGTGCTACAGCTACTGCAACAGGCAGTGATGTCAGAGGTGAAGTTGCACTTAACAGATATCTGCGTAAGAGCACATCCGCACTGGCATTCCCGGTAACAAATGAAAACGGCTTCACATCTCTTTCAGATCTTCCATTAGGTCTGTATCTGATCTGCGAAACTGATTTCGAACATTCTGCTCTTTCCAAGCACGATACATACTGGGAACTGGTAAATGATGGTATCAATGATCCTCTGCAGAATGGTACAGGTACAACAGAAGATGCCAACAGAAACAACACAGGTACTGATACAGGTATGAATGTTTCCGGTGGTTATGGTGGCGGATCTGCTTATGCAGATATCGCATCTCCTGCTTCTCCATTCCTGATTTCCGTTCCTATGACAAACATTGCTGATATTACCGGTGATGATGGAATTCTCCATAAGGCTGGTACTGTATGGCAATACGATGTATACGCCTATCCGAAAGCCTCCACAATCAATATCCACAAGGATATCGTTCTCAATGATTATGCTGGCACAACAAGTGGCGGTACAAATGCATCCGGCTTAACAGGCAATGATGGAAACGATAAGACCGTAGATAAGACACTCTGCTCCTTTGTACAGACAAACTATGAACCGGACGATGGTACTCCAGACATGGTTGATGGTGCAATGAAGACAGGGCTGACTCACCAGATTGATGCAAACATCGGTGATATCGTTACTCATCTGATTACAGCAGACGTTCCTGCATTAGTTGATGATCTTGATAACGAACAGCCTTATAACCAGGCAAATTCTGCTACAACAACACGTAAGCACAACGCTACATTCATTATCTCTGACCGTATGACAAAGGGTCTTAAGCTGATTGATACAATGTCCTTCAAGGTCACTCTTGCTACAGGCGCATGGAACAACTATGGTGCATCTGTCAGCCAGGAATTCGTGATCGGTGATGACTACACAGTCGATATTGCTTCTGATAAACAGAGCTTTGTCCTGACACTGACTCAGCAGGGCTTACACAAGCTTGATGACATCAGCAGTGCTTCCTATCTGTATGTACTGTATGACTGCGAAGTTACAAAGGATGCTCTGATCGGTACTGACACATATGGCAATCAGAGAGTAACAGTAAAGACATATGCATCCAGCGAAACAGATCAGAAGGATGGAAATCTTGCCGATAACCTTGTTGTTGATACAACAAAGGCAGATACAGCATATGTAAATGAAAATGGTGTCGCTCATCCTGAAGCAACAAACCAGAACACAGCAAAGCTGACATATGCAACTGACAGAACTCAGGTACACGACTACTACTCCAACACAACAGCTGTATACACATACGAAATCGACTTAACAAAGCTGTTTACAGATGGTACAGCCGGTGGTGGTCACATCTCAACAAATGCTGCTCAGACAGCAGACAATGGAGCAAAGAATACAAACAGCTTCAACTATTCTCAGGTCAAATTCACAGTTCGTGGATCTCTGATGGCCGGCTCCACACATGCCAAGACTGCAGAAGCTGCAACAGGTGATGGCAACTGGGAACAGATGATCTTCATCCGTACTGGTGATGGCACATACCGTGTATGGGATCATTACACAGATGGTGGAACATATAACGAATCTACTGACATCCTCGATCAGGCATCTGATCAGAAGACAATCACAAAGTATGTCACTCCAAACTCCAAGACAGGTCTGCTGACACTCAAGGGTCTGGATGCAAGAACATATGAATTCACAGAAGTTGCAACGGCAACAGGACGTAATCTGATGGCTGAAAAGTTCTATGCTGAACTGGTTGCACCGGTAGTATCCGGTAAGACACTTGAAAATGGTCAGCTTGAACATGTCTACCTCTGGACAGGAGCAACAAAGCCAACTGATCTGAGTGGTTATGATCTTGCAAGTCATACTGTCAACCTGGCTCGTATGCAGCAGGGTCGTGCTCCATTCACACTTCAGAACAACGAAGTCATCAAAGTACTGAAGACCGGTGGTACAGGTGCGATGGTATTTGCAGGATTTGGCGCACTGCTCATGCTCGGTGGTTTCGCACTTCTGATGAACCGTAAAAAGGAAGAAAAGAGCAATCTGAGCTGATTGTTCCAGGGAACCGGAGAAAAACCTCCAGTTCCTTTTTTTCCTGATGTTTCTCTCCTTTGCCTCCTGAGGAAGGGACATCAGGAAGGAAAGGAATGGAAAGGCAAAAAACATGAAAAAGAAAAGAAGACTGAAAGAGTCAGTAGTGATGTTTCTGGTTTCTGCTGCGATGAGCATCGGATGGTATGTCATGATGTTCCCTGTTGCTTCAGATCTGGTTAATCGGATCTTCAATCAGAACTCCATCCTTTCCTATCATCAGAGCATGAGTTCATATTCCGATGAGGAAATGGCAGATCTGCTTAGGTACTGCATGGAATACAACCAGTCCATCTATGAAGAACAACAGGAAAGTGAGTTCCGCTATAGAGGACCAACTGCAACCGGGGAAGACTATATGAAGGTGCCGACAAACAGCACAGGAATCTGCACGATCAGAATACCGTCCATTGATGTCAATCTTCAGGTTGTACACGGCACTTCAGATAATGATCTGCAGTCATCAGCCGGACATCTGTATGGAACATCTTTACCGGTAGAGGGAGAAAGTGTACATGCAGTAATTGCAGCGCATTCTGCTTTATCTACAGCAAAACTGTTTACAGAGCTGCCGAAGATTCAGGAAGGAGACATATTCTACATCACTGTACTGAACAGAGAATACGAGTATA
>JAEDEK010000103.1 GCA_016293365.1 Bulleidia sp.
CGGAAACTCCTACTTGTTTACGTTCAGAATTTCAGGCTCAAAAGCCAGTAACCGTATCGTTGATTGCAGAACTTACACCAGCCGTCTGCTCTCTATGCATCTCCATCAACGGTATCTCTTCGTCATCGCCCTTATGTATAGGTGCTTTTGTTATGCAGGTATATTTATAACACTGCTTTGAACACCCTGCAAGCAGATTCAGAAAATAATTGTGCAAAAATCGCAGGGATATATGAAAATATTTACATAAATAAAAACCTGATTGTAATGAATCAGGCTTTGACTGCATTGATGTGATTCTGAATGGCACGGAATGTTTCTTCACTGATGACATGTTCCATTTCACATGCATCTTCATTGGCTGTCTTTTCATTGACACCCAGTGTAACAAGCATCTGTGCAAGAACTCTGTGTCGTTCGTATACTTTTTCGGCAATTTCTTTTCCGGTATCTGTTAATGTAATATATCCGGCAGTACTGACATTTATTTTACCTGATTCCTTCAGGTGTTTCATTGCTACGCTGACACTTGGCTTTGAAAAGTTCAGCTCAATCGCGATGTCAATCGAACGTACAACAGGTAGTCTTTCACTCAGAATCAGGATGGTTTCCAGATAGTCTTCTGAAGAACGATTATGTTTCATTAATAAAACTCCTCCCTTGAATACGATTACAGGTATTGTATCGTTATGAAGAAAAAAGTGCAATTGAGTTGATCGAATATTATTGACAGCTAATTATAATTAGTATAAACTAACCAAGTGATGACAGGAGGAAAAGGATATGCCACTTGCATTCACTGCAGCAGGTAAGACTGTGAAAATCGTCAAGGTAAAAGGAAAGGATGATACGGTCCGTTTCCTGCAGAATCTTGGTTTTGTGGAAGGTGAGCCGGTTGCGGTGATCAGCGAAAATGCCGGTGGTCTGATTGTAAAAATCAAGGATGGCAGAGTTGCGATCAGTAAGGAAATGGCATGCAGAATTCTTGTTGGATGAAAGGATAAATGATGAAAACACTGAAGGAAGTAACATGTGGCAGCACAGTCAATGTTGTCAGGATTCATGGCGAAGGGGCAGTACGCCGACGGATCATGGATATGGGGATTACAAAACCTGTGGAAATCTATGTACGCAAGGTGGCACCATTAGGAGATCCGATTGAAGTAACAGTACGTGGATATGAGCTGTCTTTACGTAAAGCAGACTGTGAGATGATTGAAGTGGAATGACTTCTCTTATTTTTTGAAAATGAAGTTAGTTAAAACTAATTGGAGGAAATATGAATATCAGAATCGCACTTGCCGGTAATCCGAACAGTGGAAAGACAACCCTGTTCAATGCATTGACCGGTTCAAATCAGTACACAGGTAACTGGCCTGGTGTTACAGTAGAAAAAAAGGAAGGAAAACTGAAGGGCTATGGAAAAGGAGAAACAACAGTAACTGTTGTGGATCTGCCTGGCATCTATTCTCTTTCTCCTTATACACTGGAAGAAGTCGTATCCAGAAAATATCTGCTGGAAGAAAAACCGGAAGCAATCATCAATATTGTGGATGGTACAAATCTGGAACGGAACCTGTATCTGACAACACAGCTCAAGGAAACAGGTATTCCGATGGTGACAGCAGTCAATATGATGGACCTTGTCAGAAAAAATAAAGAAGAGCTCAATCTTGCACAGATGGAAAAAGATCTTGGATGTCCGGTCGTGGAAATCTCTGCCTTAAAAGAAGAAGGGATTGAACGGTTGATTGAAACAGCTGTTTCAGTTGCGAAAAAGGCAGAGCCATCTCATCGAATCGTCTTTGATGAAAAGCTGGAATCCGTTATTTCTGCGATTGAAACGAAACTGGATGGCCTGCTTCCACCGGATCATGCTGTCTGGTATGCCATCAAGGTGTTTGAAAGGGATGAAAAAGTTGTAGAACAGCTATGTCTGACAGCTTCCCTGAAGCGACAGATCGAAGAATATATCTCTTCGATCGAAAAGGAATATGATGATGACAGTGAAAGCATCATCACATCCGCAAGATATCATCAGATTGAGACAATAATTCATGACTGTTATGTCAGAAGAAACAGACAGAGTGATTCCATCTCTGATCGGATTGATAGGGTTGTGACAAACAGAATTCTTGCATTACCGATCTTTGCACTCGTCATGTTCCTTGTATACTATGTTTCTGTTACAACCGTAGGTTCTATCCTGACAGATTTTGTCAATGATACGCTGTTTGGTGAATGGATTCTGCCATCAGCGGCAGCTGCACTGGAGTCCATTGGATGTGCCGAGTGGCTCAGTGGACTTGTGGTGGATGGCATCATCGGTGGTGTTGGTGCCGTACTTGGATTTGTTCCACAGATCTTTGTTCTCTATCTGTTTCTGGCAGTTCTGGAAGATTGTGGCTACATGGCAAGAATTGCCTTTATCATGGACAGAATCTTCCGTCGATTCGGGTTGTCCGGTAAAAGCTTCATCCCAATGCTGATCGGGACAGGATGCGGTGTACCTGCCATCATGGCAAGCCGCACCATTGAACAGGAAAGAGACCGTCGTATGACAATCATGACGACAACCTTCATTCCATGTTCCGCAAAGCTGCCGATTATTGCATTGATTGCAGGGGCACTGTTCGATGGTGCTGCCTGGGTAGCACCAAGTGCATACTTTACCGGTATTGCGGCAATTGTCACTTCCGGTATTGTCCTGAAAAAGACAAGACTGTTTGCCGGAGATCCATCTCCATTTGTCATGGAACTTCCGGATTATCATATCCCGTCTGTTAAGAATGTATTCCACAGTGTATGGGAAAGAGGCTCCTCCTTTGTGAAGAAAGCTGGTACAATCATTCTGTTATCCACCATCATTGTATGGTTTATGCAGGCATTCGGATTTGAAAACGGTGCATTTACAATGGTGGAAGACATGAATAACAGCATACTGGCAATGGCAGGCAACTGCATTGCGTGGATCTTTACACCACTTGGATGGGGTGACTGGAAGGCGGCATCTGCTGCTGTAACAGGACTTGTCGCAAAGGAAAACGTCGTCGGAACATTCGGTGTTCTGTATGGGTTTGGCGAAGTTGCTGAGGATGGTATGGAACTGTGGGGAACACTGTCCAGTGAGTTTACAGAATTCTCCGGGTTCTCCTTCCTTGTATTCAATCTTTTATGTGCACCATGCTTTGCGGCAATGGGTGCAATCGCAAGAGAAATGAACAGTGCCAGGTGGTTCTGGATCGCAATCGGCTATCAGACACTGCTTGCCTATGCATGTTCTCTGTGTATTTACCAGGTGGGAACATGGGTTACTACAGGTGTGTTTACACCCGGTACTGTCATTGCATGTATTATGATCATCGGATTTATATATCTGCTGATCAGACCTGAAAGAAAGGTGGCATAAATGGGAACGATTTTTGTATTACTGGTGATCTGTGCAGTTGTTGTATGGATCATCCGCAACATGATCAATGATCATAAAAACGGTAAATCCGTCAGCTGCGGATGCAGCTGCAGCAGCTGTCATGGAGCATGTCATCAGAATCTGAAAAAAGAAATCGAACGATTAAGAAATGCAGAATAACTGTTACTGGCTATATTGTTATTCGGCTTTGAAAATCATTTGTACTCATACGGAAAACTGCAGGAGATATTGTCCTGTAGTTTTTCGTATTTTACTTTCTTGTTCCAAAGATTCCGCGTGAAATGGAATCCAGTGTGCCTTTGAGCAGCTGGTTAACCGCATTGGTTGCTGCCTGCTGGGCAATCTTTTCAACCGACTTTGTTTTCTTACCACTCATCGCATTGACAAGGTTGGAAGAAACAGAGCGGGTGATGGAAGAAGTGGCAGAAGAAACAGCGCGGTTGACAGTTCTGCCTGCACTTTTTCTGAATGCGGCTGCTTTCTGTTCCTGTTCGATCTGTTTCTGTGCTTCATTCTGCACTTCACTGATGATTTCAAAGGCAGATTCACGGTCAATGGTGTTTCTGTATGTTTCATCCAGTGGGGAAGAAGAGATGTAACGATTCATCTGATTTGGATCAGCTGGACCTTCTTTGGATTGAGGTGCCAGAATCTTTGTCTTTTCGACAACGGAAGGCACACCTCTTTCATCCAGGAATGATACAAGTGCTTCTCCAACACCAAGATTCATGATTTCCTGTTCACAGTTGAATGCAGGGTTTGGACGGAAGGATGAAGCAGCTAGTCTGACTGCTTTGATCTCGGCTGGTGTGTAGGCATGCATAGCATGAGCAATCCGGTTTTGCAGCTGGGATAATACACTGTCTGGAATATCCGATGGGGATTGTGAAATAAACCAGATGCCGACACCTTTGGAACGGATCAGCTTTACTGTCTGTGTAATCTTTTCAACAAATGCCTTTGGTGCATCGTTGAATAACAGATGTGCTTCATCAAAGAAGAATACCATCTTCGGCTTATCTGTATCTCCGACTTCCGGCAGCTTTTCAAATAAATCCGATAACATCCACATCAAAAACATGGAATAGATCTTCGGAGAGTGAATAATGGAGGAAGAAGAAAGAATATTGATTTCACCTCTGCCTTGAGAATCTGTCATAAACAGATCATTGATATCCAGTGCGGGTTCACCAAAGAAGGCATCTGCTCCTTCATCTTCAATCTGCAGTAATGCCCGTTGAATGGCACCGATGGATTGAGCTGAGACATTGCCATAGGAGGCAGTCAGTTCTTTACGATGATCACTGACATACTGCAGCATGGATCTTAAGTCCTTCAAATCCAGAAGCAGAAGTCCGTTATCATCGGCAACATGGAAGACGATGGAAAGGACCCCTTCCTGCACTTCACTCAGATTCAGTAACCGCGCAAGCAGTACAGGACCCATATCCGTTACCGTGACACGGACCGGAGTTCCTGCCTTACCGCTCAGATCCCAGAACGAAACCGGGAAAGCCTGAGGTTCATATGGAATACCGGCTTCCTTGCATCTTTCACTCATCCATGGTTTTTCAACGCCTGCTTCCATCATTCCGCTGATATCACCTTTGACATCTTCCAGGAATACAGGGACACCTGCATTGCTGAAACCTTCTGCAAGGACTTTCAGGGTTGTGGATTTACCTGTACCGGTGGCCCCGGTAATCAGGCCATGGCGGTTTGCTTTTGATAAAGGGAGGCAGATTCTTGCATCTGTACCGATGCCTGCAAATATGTTGTGATCTGTATACATGATGATATCTCCTGTGACGATTAATATATGTATTATAACGTATAGATGTATTGTTTCTGTAACGAAATGTGACAACATATGGATGTCATACATACTGTAAATATTACCAAATCAGCGAAAAACAGCAGAAAAAGAAAGATTTCGCTTCGTAAAGCAGTGATATGGCGTTTTATGAAGCGAAAACAGGGGAGAATAGTTAAATTCCGCTGAATAAGGATTCAGCCAGAACCATCAAAAAACATACGGTTTCCCGTATGTCAGGCTGCAATACCAAACAGGCTCAGATACCATGGAGTGCCTGCAATGACGATTGCAAGATATGCGATGTAAAGACAGAGTAATGCGATACCCTGATAGCGGTGGAACTTACCTGTTAATACCGGTGGAATAACTGCAATGGCTGAAGCGATAATCGCTACAGGGAAGTCAAGGTAAATATTGATGGTTGAAACCGGAAGGTTACCACGGTATACAAAGGAGCAGATGGCAAGAATCAGAGTGACATCAATGATGTTTGCACCAACGACATTGCCGACAGACATGGATGCCTGCTTTTTGACAATGGATGTAATGGCTGTAACAAGCTCAGGTAAGGAAGTGCCAAGGGCTACCATTGTAACTGCGATGATGGCTTCAGATACACCAAGCATTCTGGCGATCTCCGTACCGTTATTGACCAGAAGGTTGGACCCGATGACAATGCATACTGCACCAGCAATGATCATGCCGATATGCATGAGCATTTCTTTTCTTGTCACCTGTGGTTTTTCAGTTTCTTCATCATCCGGTTGTGACTTTGCAGAACGGATGTTTTCCAGCATGAACAGAACAAAGATGACAAGCAGCACAGCTGCACCCATGATGGAAACAGATCCACCCAAAGAAAGAACAAACAAGGCAATTACACTGGCAAGCAGAAGCAGCGCCTTAGGTGTGAAGTCCTTTTTATTGACTGCAATCGGCATGAAGACAAGGCTTAACGCCATGATCAGTGCAGTGTTGCAGATGACAGATCCGATACCATTACCAATGGCCATGGATACCTTGCCTTGTGATAATGCTGCAGCATTGGCAACACCGGATACAAGGATGGAGTGACCTTCAAATGCGGCAATCGTAGAAACGATGATTTCCGGTAATGTAGTTGCGATGGATACGATGGTTGCACCGATGATGAACTTTGGAATGCCTGTTACTTCCGCAATCCAGGAGGCACCATCGACAAACCAGTCACCACCTTTGACAATCAGAACAAGTCCGACCGCAAACAGAATATATATCATCAAAGAATTCATATAATCCCCCTATAACATTTTCAGCGTCATATACTCTACCATTATTATGCCTGCGCAACAACAGAAAATGATATGACAGATTATGCAAAGTGTAGTAAAAGAAAACCATGGTTTTACCCATGGCCTGCTATGCATCTTAATAGTTTTCGGCGTGAACTTCGAAATAAGCCTGCGGGTGATCACATACCGGGCATACTTCTGGAG
>JAEDEK010000104.1 GCA_016293365.1 Bulleidia sp.
AGGCTAGTCAACAAAGGCTTTTTCAAGCCTGTGGATTTATCCACGGGTTATTGACAATCATTTCGTCTCCTGTTCAGAATCGACGTCAATATGACGGATGTGTATCAAAGCTATTATAACAGATCCGTCAAATTTCTTCTAATTCCTGTATAATGGGCATGTTGGAGGTACTCTATGGAGTGGATGTTGAATGTAGTTCTGTTCGCTGTGGCTGTTTTTATGATGTACAGAGTCATTCTGTTGAATGGAAGAAATAAAAAAGCGAGAGCTGTCATTGATATTGTCAACAGTGTAGATGATATACAGCTGTTTCATGAAAAAACAGAGGCAATGATCAACGGAAAGGATCATGAGTTTTCAGTAAAGGCACAGGTATTGAAACTGTGGGGAATGGCATACCATGATCAATACAGAAATTTTGATGAAGTTCTGAATCAGACTGATGTGGATGCTCTGATCGGAGTGAAAAAAGGAAGAACAGATATTGAACAGAATGAAGATACATTCTTTTATCTGTATCTTGCGATCGGCAATATTCTGGAAGGAAACAGAAGAAGAGATCTGAGAAAGAAGCTGGATGAAAAGATGATGAAGTATGAGGACAGACTGCAGAATCAGTTTGTCTGTCAGCTGCATCATGCTGTAACAGACTTCTATGATCATAAAAGGGATCGTGGCATGACATTCTTCAGGGCGGTTCTTGATGGTGATTATGGACAGTACAGATATTCAAAGTCAATGATCGGCCTTTATAAATCCATCGCTGTTTCTCATCTGGCAGTATTATATAAGGAAGATGGGAAGATGGATCAGTTTGAGGAATGTATTCCATACGTTGAAAATTTCATGGAATATGGTGTAGGTAAAAGATGGCTGAAGACATTGAAGCTGACATTGCCGAAAAAGGAAGAAAAAACAGAAGAAAGCGATAAAGAGACTTTCACAATCACCTCGCAGAGTGCTGAAAAAGCAAAGAAAGCAGAATAGGATCTGCTTTTTCTTTCCTGAGATGATATACTACTTTGGATATTGAGGATAGAAAAATGAAACTGATTGTAGGACTGGGAAATCCAGGTAAGGAATATGAAAAGACAAGACATAACAGCGGATTCATGGCAATGGATTATCTGAGTGATAAAATGAATGTATCCATTACCACAAAGAAGTGGAATGCGCTGATCGGTAAAGGAAATGTCAATGGGCAGCAGGTACTTCTGATGAAACCGATGACATATATGAATGAAAGTGGTAATGCAGTCATTCAGGCTGTGAATTTTCATAAGATTGCTTTGGAAGATATTCTTGTGATTCACGATGACATGGATCTTCCAACAGGAGCATTACGGATCCGTAAAAAGGGAAGTGCAGGTGGTCAGAAGGGAATGAAATCCATCATTTCTCACCTTGGTACTTCAGACTTTGCCAGAATCAGAGTCGGGGTAGGACACAGTAATAAGGGAGATCATTCCCTTGTTCCTGACTGGGTGCTCTCACCTGTTCCAAAAGCAGAACAGGCGGATTTTGAACATGCTCTGAAAATGGCAGCAGATGCTGCCTATGCATGGATTGATCAGCCAATGGATCTGGTCATGAACAATTACAACATCAAAAAGTGAGGAATTCCATGGAACATGGTTCATGTTATCCTGCCTGGCTGTATGAAAGAATGTCGGATAATCCGGCTGTCAGAATATGCAGTCAGAACAGGGGAAGTCTTCCTCTTTCATCCATCATTCAGGAAGCGCTTGTCATTGCGCAGAGTTATAAGGAAAAGAAACGAGGAATACTTGTAGTCAAACAGAGTCTGTACCAGGCACAGCTTCTGTACGAAAGACTGTCAGTCTTTCTGTCACAGGAAGAGTGTGCCCTTTTTGGCGCGGATGAATCACTGCGTGTGGAAACCATTGCCTCTTCACCGGAAATGACAGCGATGAAGGTGGAAACCATGGCATCTCTGCTGAATCACCCGGATCAGGTAGTAGTTACCTGTCCGAGTGCTCTGATCCGTTTTCTTCCGTTGCCGGAAGATTTCCTGGCAGGCTGTGTGGATATTCATACAGGCATGCAGCTGAATATGAACGAGCTGAAAAGAATACTTGTGGCAGGTGGTTACCGGCAGACTTCTCATATTGATCAGCCTCTGACTTTTGCTTGTCGTGGTGGTATTGTGGACGTCTATTCCATCAACTATGAAAATCCGATCCGTATTGAATTCTTTGATACGGAAGTGGATTCCATCCGCTTCTTTGATCCTTCTACACAGAAAACAGTCAGTACGACAGATGATGTACGGATTGTACCGGCAACCGATGTACTGTTTACAGATGATCAGAAAGGGATGATCCGCGAAGCAACAGAGCACCTTTATGCAAGAGCGGATAAGAAAATACCTGGTGAAATTGAAACGGATCTTGCGGATATTGATGCCGGTATATTTGAAAACAGGCTTTATCCGTATATGGCCTTACTGAAGGAATGCGCAGGTATCTGGGATTATATGGATCATCCGGTTGTAATCTGGTCTGATCGTTCCACCATCCTGGAAAATATCAGAGCATACAGAGAAGACTGTATTGCCTATATTCAGGAAATGGTATCGGAAGGAAAGATGATCGAAAGATATTCGATTCATCATGAAGTCAGTTCCATTGCCAGAGGATGTCCAAGTATGGAAGAAGATCCGTTTATGGATAATATTTCTTCCATTTCAGAAATCCATCTTCCAAATGAACCAATGGATGTAAAACTGAAGCTGGTCAATGGAAAAGGTATCAACATTATTTCTGCAGGGGAAAAGGAATATGAACGTATCATAACCCTGTGTACAGAGCTGAAGATGCCCTATCATCTTCTGGACAATGATGATGAACCAATCGAGGGTCTGAATCTGTATATGGAAGATCTTGGACAGGGTTTTTCCATAGTTACAGATGAGTTTCATGTCTATACATCTGCGGAATTGTTTGAAATCCATCATCATCGTGGCAGATATGAAAACAAGTTCCAGAGTGCAGAAGTAATTCATGATTATGATGAACTGCAGCCTGGAGACTATATTGTCCATGCCAGCTATGGTGTAGGCCAGTATATCGGAATTGAAACAAGAGAGATACAGGGAATCAGAAGAGATTTTCTGAAGATTGTATATAAAGGTAATGATGAACTGCTTGTTCCTCTGGAACAGTTCCGTCTTGTCCGTAAATTTGTATCACGTGAAGGTGTCGTACCAAGACTGAACAGACTTGGTACAAATGAATGGCAGAAAACAAAGAAAAAGATCCAGGAAAGCGTGGATCAGATTGCGGAAAGGCTTCTTTCTCTGTATTCCGTCAGAACACAGAATGTCGGGTATTCCTTCTCGAAAGACGGGGAAGAGATGAGAAAATTCATCAATGAGTTCCCGTATGAACTGACACCGGATCAGAAAAAAGCGGTTGAAGATATCCGTAAGGATATGGAATCAGATAAACCGATGGATCGACTGGTATGTGGAGATGTCGGTTTTGGAAAGACGGAAGTATCTGTCATTGCATCCTTCAAGGCTGTTCACGACAATAAACAGGTTGCAGTATTATGTCCTACTACCATTCTTGCAGAACAGCACTTTCAGACATTCCTGAAACGGTATCAGAACTATCCTGTTACCATAAGAGTTCTGGACAGATTTGTTCCGGTTTCTCAAGTGAAAAGAACACTACAGGATGTAAGAGAAGGTAAGGTGGATATTCTGATCGGAACACACCGTCTTCTTTCCAAAGATGTGAAATTTAAGGATCTTGGCCTTCTTGTTGTGGATGAAGAGCAGAGATTCGGTGTGGAACATAAGGAAAAAATCAAGGAGCTGAAAAACGGTATTGATGTACTGACGCTTTCTGCTACACCGATTCCACGTACGCTGCAGATGTCACTTGTAGGCATCAGACAGCTGTCACAGCTGGATACACCACCTCTGAACCGTTATGCTGTGGCGACTTATGTTGTCGAAAAGAGTGAAAATCTTGTCCGCAGTGCCATTGAAAAAGAGCTTTCCAGAAATGGTCAGGTATTCTATCTGCATAACAATATCGAACAGATCTATAATACAGCCAGGAAGATCCAGTCCATGATTCCAAAAGCAAGAGTCGGTGTTGTCCATGGTCAGATGGGAAGAGATGAAATCGAAGATACGATGTTCCGGTTTACGGAACATGAGATCGATGTACTTGTATGTACAACCATCGTGGAAAACGGCATTGATGTGCCGAATGCCAATACAATCCTGATTGAAAATGCACAGGATTTCGGACTTGCTCAGATCTATCAGATCAAAGGAAGAGTTGGAAGAAGTGATCGAGTCGCTTATGCGTATCTGCTGATACCACCAAGAAGACAGTTATCCGAAATTGCCTCCAAACGGTTACAGGCAGTCAAGGAATTTGCAAGACTTGGATCCGGATATAAGATTGCCATGAGAGATCTGACAATCCGTGGGGCAGGTGATCTGCTTGGTTCATCGCAATCCGGCTTTATTGATACCGTCGGTATTGATATGTATATTGAAATGCTGGAAGAAGCCATCACAGCAAGAAAAGAAGGAAGACCAGTCTTACATGCAGAGCCTGTTGCCAATGTCAATATTCAGAAATCAGGTTATATCCCTGATTCCTTTACAACAGATGATTTTGATAAACTGGATCTGTATCAGAAGGTGGATGGTATAAAAGACCGGAACCAGCTTGAAACCTATAAGCAGGAAATCATTGACCAGTACGGCAGGTTGCCAAAAGAAGTCAATGCGATCTTTGAGAAGAAGGAGTTTGATCTGTTTCTGGATGATCCAATTGTAAAAAATTACAGGGAAGCAGGAAAAACCATTGAACTGACATTCACGAAGGAATCATCCGGTAATATGAATGGTGTATTCCTGTTTGAACAGTATGCACGCATATCTAAAAACATCACATTGCGCTATACGGAAGGATGTATTCACGTCTTCATTCCAAAAGGGAAAAATGATATGAAGATTGTCCGGAAGTGTATTGAAAAAGGAAGGGAGGCAATTCGGAAGGATGAGAATTGATAAATTTTTGAAAGTATCCCGCATTCTGAAAAGAAGAACGGTTTCTAAGGAACTGGCGGAAAACCAGAGAGTTGAAATCAACGGACGTATTGTCAAACCAGGACATGATGTAAATCCTGGAGATATTGTTTCCATTACTTTCGGTAACAGAAAACTGGAAATCCGTGTTCTTTCCACAGTAGAGGCAAAGAAAAAGGCGGATGCTGCACTGATGTATGAAGTCATTTCAGAAAGTCGTACAGAAAGTGAATAAGGTGTTAGAATAAAAGCATGGAAACAAAGAAAAAAGCAGCGAAAAAAAGAAAACTGACTCCTTTTACCAAATTCATCTGTGTCGCAATGATTCTGGCAAGTGGATTCATGCTGTTTGCGGTTGTACAGGAAGGCATGACAACACTTCAGCTTCAGCAGCAGTTATCTGAAGTACAGTCAAAACTGCAGGAAGTGCAGGATGAAAACAGATATCTGACAAATGAAAAGGAAAAACTGCAGGACCCGGACTATGTCGAAACATATGCCCGCGGTAAATATCAGTTATCCAAAGATGGGGAACAGATTTTCTATCTTCCGGAGAATACGGAAAAATAACAGAGCATGGGAAACCATGCTCTTTATAGTGGGATAGTCTAGCTGCAGGATCTGATGCCGATAGATACTGTCAGAACGATCCATCCGATGATCAGAATGATCAGGAAAATTCCGGTTTTCCTGGAACCGATAATGTTTTCCTTTTCATGTTGTGTTAAAGGTATTTCCTTAGGGTGAGTGATGGAAGTTCTGTTACCTGGATGATCTGCACCTTTTGAATAGAAACGGAGTGAAGGAATACCATATTTCTTTGACCATTCTGCAAAGTTATCATTTGCCCATAGCTGGAAAGCAACAGGTTCTTTTTCAGCAGTCCTGCTGTTGAACTGCTGTGATGTTGGAAACTGTTCAAAAATACCTAATGGATCCTGAAATGGCACATGACCATGGATTTCTTCAAAGAATTCCTTCATCTCATATTCTGGTGGCAGTTCAAAAGAAATGATCAGTTTCCTTTTCAGATGGACCTGTAAGGCAAAGGTGTAGTAAAACGATGGCAGAAATTTTCTGTATACACTGGAACTCATTCTTCTGAATACAAGCAGGCGGATAAATGAGATGTTTTCATATGCAATGTGATATGGATCAGAGATCTGATATCGCTTTGTCATGGAATTGCCATAGGCAGTTACGGTTAAGCCTGTATCATCCAATGAAAGAATGTTGAAATAGGGATTCCATGCCTGAGGAATTGTGCCATCAATGATTCTGTTCTGGTATCTGATAAAACTGAATCCTGTATCAGATATCCATTCTTTTGTATTGTCATCTGTTTTTTCACTTTGGACAAGATCATCAACGGTTGTTTCAAAGATTTCAGATAATCTGATCAGACTGATGATGTCTGGAAGACTTCTGTCATTTTCCCATGCACTGAGTGTCTGTCTGGAAATACCAAGCTGACGAATGATATCTTCCTGTGACATTCCTTTTTCGATTCTGTACTGTCTGATTTTATATCCGATTGTCATATATACTGACTCCTTTCGTTGATTGTATCATGACAGAACAGTCAGGAATATGATGTCAAAATACTT
>JAEDEK010000105.1 GCA_016293365.1 Bulleidia sp.
CACCGCCGATACCGACAATTTCACCTGTCTGGTTGTTCATGGTAATCACACCGATTTCCTCGGTTTCGCTGTAGAAGTTGATACCGTATTCACCGGATTCAATGCTTTCGATTGTATTCTGAATCGTCGGATTCATCGCTGTGTAGATTTTCATGGATACATTGAACGGATCCTGACCTGTAATCTGGTATGCTTCCTTGAGAGCTTCATCGATATAAGCCTGATACTGATATCCGTTGGAATCCAGTGTGCTGTACTGATCGATCAGAAGATCTTCTACGCGGATGCTTGAAGCAAGCGCATATTCCTCATCATTGATATAACCGTGTCTGTTCATCAGATACAGAACATTGTTTCTGCGGTCTGTGGCATGATCCAGATAGTTATGCGGGTCATAGTAATATGGGGAATTGATGATTCCTGCAAGCAGGGCGCATTCCGACAGGTTCAGCTGGCTGACGGATTTGCCGAAATACTGTTCGGCAGCCTTCTGTACGCCTCGGATATTGCCTACACCTCCAAAGTTCATCTTGTTCATATACATTTCGAAGATCTGCTTCTTGGTGATCTTTTTTTCCAGCTGCATAGCAAGATCAATCTGCTGAATCTTGTATTCGATGTTACGCGTTTTGGAAACACCGGTATCGTCATTCTGGAAATATGTCAGTTTGACCAGCTGCATCGTGAATGTGGAACCACCAGATACATTCCGTGTGACGACTGTATCGATCATGGATTTGACAAAACGTGGAATATCGAAACCGTTATGTGTGAAGTAACGGGAATCTTCGATCGACAGGAATGCATCGACCAGTGCTTCCGGTACCTGATCATATGTGATGTTTTCTCTCAGCTGTGCACCGACGTCTGCGATCTCGTTTCCATCTTTGTCAAATACAAGAGTGGACTGATTTGTTTCAAAATCTGCCAGATCAAGGGTCGGTTCATTCTGAAGAAGGGTATCAATGGCCATGATGCCGACTGCTCCAAAGACAAGTTCAAAGCCGACAAGGACTGCCATGATCAGTGTCAGAAACCGGAATCCATGAAACTTCTTTCTGGCTCCAGGTGGGATGATCTTTTTCTTTCTGCCTGTTTTCCTGTTTTCGTTCATTTCGTTTCCTCCGTTTTAAAATACAGTTCTCTGATAATACTCAGATAATCAACCGGGATGACATAGTTATATGGTATCTGGTACCCGTTTTCCAGAAACCATGTATACGGTATACTTTTTCTTCGGGATTCCTTCCGGAAAGAATTGACTTTTTCCTCCATGACAAGAAAACACTGATAATAGTACGTAAACCGTACGATGATAAAGGCAATGCCTCCCTGTGAAGTGACATTTGCCAGATGAGAAAGCTGATGTTCGTGAATCAGCTGAAGCGGGAAGGATGTTCTGGAAGCACATTCCTTTGCTTCAAAGTCAATGTATTTTCCACGATACAGACCGTTGTAGTCCGTCGTGGATGGAATCTTGTAATATGCCTCTGTGATTCTGGCGGCTCTTCGCTCGGGATAGTCTACCTTGACAACCTGAACAGGTGTTGGTTTTTTGTGAATGATCGCAATGTTTTCCTGCAGATAATACGCATTGGATACATTGATATCGTGCTCGAGATCCATGCCACGGTCTGCTGCAGGAGTGGATGGACGGTTCCAGCTGCTCTTCTTTCCATTGGGATAATTTACCATTCGATTTACCACCGACTTACATTATACATTTGTTCACATAATTAAGGAAGTCCTGTTGTTTTTTCATTTTTCGGATGCGATAATAATCAGCAGGAAGGTGAACTATGGCAGGAAAACTGAATTTGGACCCACAGACAATCGTCGACAAGGAATTTGATGTGGACTTTAAAGGATATAATCCGGATCAGGTCGATCATATGCTTGACCTGGTCATCCAGGATTATCAGACATACCAGGACATGATTGCAGAATACAGCCGGCGTCTTTCCGACCTGGAACGTACCAATGCTTCTTTACGTGCCAAATTGATTGAACTGGAAGGAAAAGCACGGGCAGGGCAGGATGCTGATCCGATGTTTTCCGGTTCCAGTAATATAGACATTCTGAAAAGATTGTCACGTCTGGAACAGAAGGTATTTGACGAAAACGGAAAACGGTAGTATAAAAGTGTTCGCACATGAGGCAGCCGCTGGCATCTGCCAGAGGAAAGTCCATGCTCGCACAGTCTGCGATGGCTGTAGTGTTTGTGCTGGTCCAATCAATAAGGCCAGGCACTGGAAACAGTGACGGCGGAGCGGAAACCTAAAGAGAAATCCATGGTCAATGCCCTTAAGGTGTCACAGTGACGCAGCTTTGAAGGAAACTTCAAAGGTGGAACGAGATAAACCCCTCAAGCGAGAAACCCAAATTTGGTAGGGGAACTGCGGAAGGTGAAATGAAACCGGATGCGGGTACTTCGGTACAGATAAATGGCTGCCGCTTCCTGAAAAGGAAGAACAGAACATGGCTTATGATTGTGCAACTGTGGGAAGGGTCTAAAGCCCTTCTCATTTTCAAATATCATGGAAAACATGATATACTGAAACCCATGGAGGAAACATAGAGTTTATGAATTTACCTAACAGACTGACTATTTTCAGAATTGTGCTGATCCCGGTGATCATTCTTGTATATCTGTTCCCGTATGCCTCATTCGGCATCGAACCGGCTGTATTTACAATCGGCAATACATCCATTTCCATCATCAATCTGGCTGCCCTTGCCATCTATGTCATTGCGGCATTGACGGATGCTCTGGATGGACACATTGCCCGTTCCCGTAACATGATTACGACATTCGGCAAGTTTGCCGATCCGATTGCGGACAAGCTTCTGACAACAACGCTGTTTCTGCTGTTCCTTTCCCGCGGCATGATTCCGTTTATTCCGGTTTTCATCATGATCGCCCGTGATACGGTGGTGGATGGCTGCCGTATGATTGCTGCCAACAACGGAAAAGTTGTTGCTGCCCAGATGATGGGAAAACTCAAGACGGTATTTCAGATGGTAACCATCGCCCTGATTCTGCTCAATAATCTGCCGTTTGAACTGCTCCATCTGCCGGTAGCGGATATCATGGTATGGATGAGCGCGCTTGTTTCTCTGATTTCCGGTGTACAGTACTTCTCCCAGCTCAAAGACGATATTTTTGAATCAAAATAACAGAAAAAATGCGGCAGAATCATTTTTTCCGGTAATAACTATAATGTACCAGGAAGGAGGCTATATATGGCCAAAGAAAAAAACGAAGTCCTGAGTGATGAAAGAAAGGACGCCCTGCTGAAGGAAGCCCTCAAGGCCATCGAAAAGGAATATGGTAAAGGTTCCATCATGAAACTGGGGGATCGTGTCAATGTTTCGGTTGATGTGATCCCGTCAGGATCTCTTGCGCTTGATCAGGCTCTTGGCATCGGTGGTTATCCGAAAGGAAGAATCATCGAAATCTATGGACCGGAATCGTCCGGTAAGACGACACTGGCACTGCATGCGATTGCGGAATGTCAGAAAGCGGGAGGCAGATGTGCATTTATTGATGCTGAAAATGCGATCGATCCTGTCTATGCGAAAAATCTTGGTGTTGATATCGATGAACTGATTCTTTCACAGCCGGATTCCGGCGAGCAGGCTCTGGATATCTGTGAACTGCTTGTCAAAAGCGGAGCCATTGATCTGATTGTTGTTGACTCTGTTGCTGCTCTTGTACCTCAGGCGGAACTGGATGGTGAAATGGGAGATGCATCGGTCGGTCTGCAGGCAAGACTCATGTCCAAGGCAATGCGTAAGCTGGCCGGCGTTATGAATCACTCTATGACAACTGCCATCTTCATCAACCAGCTGCGTGAAAAAGTCGGCGTCATGTTCGGTAATCCGGAAACAACTCCAGGTGGAAGAGCTCTGAAGTTCTACTCTTCTGTCAGGCTGGATGTACGACGAGGGGAAGCTTTGAAAAACGGACAGGATGTGTATGGTAATATTACCAAGATCAAGGTTGTCAAAAACAAGGTCGCTCCACCATTCAAGACAGCTACCGTCAATATGATCTATGGCGAAGGTATCTCTCATATGGATGAAATTATCACTCTTGCGGTGGATCACGACATCATTGACAAGTCCGGTGCATGGTTCTCATACAATGGTGAAAAGATCGGTCAGGGAATCAATTCCGTGCGTGAATACATGAAGAATCATCCGGAATTTGATGAGGAAGTCACACAGCGTGTCAAGACAGCACTGATGCCACAGCCTGAAGTATCAGAATAACAGATTCAGAAACATGGGAAATTCTGCAAGCGGAATTTCCTTTTCTGTATTACCATGTACATATGAAAAAAACACTGCAGCAGAAAATCACAGACGCATTATCACATCATACAGGTGCCATAACTGTGCTCAAAACACTGGACAGGGGACTGACTTCTGTATTTTATGCCCTTTATCCGATGCTTGTATTATACGTGTTCCTGCAGAAACATCCTCTGCGTTGGCGTATGCTTCTGATTCCAGGAATATCTTTTGTGCTTGTTTCTGCTTTCCGCCATATTGTCAACAGATCACGTCCCTATGAAAATGGAATCATCCCGTTATGGCAGAAAGACAGGGAAGGTCATTCTTTTCCAAGCAGGCATGTGTTTTCAGCGTCTATGATCGCCATGTCCATCCTGCAGGTAAACAGTACTGCAGGTTTTATGCTGCTTGTGCTGGCCGGCGTTGAAGGAGCGATCCGTGTACTTGCCGGTGTCCATTATTGTTCCGATGTTGCAGCCGGATGGATCATCGGAGTTGTGTGCGGATTTATGTACTGGCTGTAAGCACATCCGAATTTGCGCAGACAAGCGATAGTTCTTGAAAAACATGCACTGAAAATCGTATAATAATCTATGGATGAAAATTCCATACAGCAATAAGGAGGGGTAACACAATATGGTACAGATCATTATTGCTGGGATTGTAGGCGTAATTATCGGTGTTGGAATCATGTGGGCCATGGCCAAAAGCGGACTTGACCGCAACACAACACGTTCCAGACTGATTATTGATGAAGCAAATTCTAAGGCGGAAACAATTGTTCGTCAGGCAGATCTTGATGGCCAGCAGAAAGTCTATGAGATGAAGATGAAGGCCGAAAAGGAACTGAAAGATCAGCGCTCCAAGGTACAGTCAATTGAAAACAGACTTCTTCGCAGGGAAGACAGTCTCAATTTCCGTGAACAGAATCTGAGCAACACGGAAAAGAAACTTGCCGAAAAAGAAAAACAGGCTGATAACAGACTTGCAAATCTCAGCAAAATGGAAAGTGAACTGCAGGAAAAGATCGATCAGCAGATCGAAGTACTCCAGCAGGTGGCACAGCTTTCCCAGGAAGATGCCAAAGCAGAACTGATGGCTGCGGTTGAAAAGAAGACAGAAAAGGAAATCGCAACCTATCTGCGTGAAGCACAGGAAGAAGCAGAAACAAAGGCGGCAGATGAAGCAAGAAATATCATTGCTCTTGCTTTACAGAGATATTCCCAGGATGAAACAATCGAAAGAACCGTTTCCACTGTCACACTGCCAAGTGAAGACATGAAGGGAAGAATCATCGGACGTGAAGGCCGTAACATCAAGGCAATTGAACAGGCAACCGGTGTTGATCTGATCATTGATGATACACCGGATGTCATTACGATCTCATGTTTTGATCCGATCCGCAGAGAAGTTGCCAGACAGTCTTTGGAAATCCTGATCAAAGACGGCAGAATTCAGCCTGGCAGAATCGAAGAAGTTGTTGAAAAGGTCAGAAGAGATCTTGACGATACAATCTTCAGAATCGGAAATGATACGATTTTCAAGCTTGGTATCGGCAGAATGAACAAGGAACTTGTAAAACTGGTTGGACGCATGCGTTTCCGTTACAGCTATGGCCAGAACGGTCTGGCTCATTCTGTGGAAGTTGCTGAAATGGCAGGTATGATGGCTGCTGAACTCGGTCTGAATCAGGCTCTTGCCAAGCGTGCAGGTCTTCTGCATGATATCGGTAAGGCAATTGACTTTGAGCAGGAAGGAAGCCACGTTGAACTTGGTGTCAAATATGCCAAGAAGTACGGAGAAAACCCGATTGTCATCAACTCCATTGAGTCTCATCATGGCGATACTGCTCCGCAGGATATCATCGCTGTCATTGTCGCTGCTGCAGACACACTCAGCGCTGCCCGTCCGGGTGCCCGCTATGAATCTCTGGAAGGCTACATTGAACGACTGGAGAATCTGGAAAAGATCGCACTTGGTTTTGAAGGTGTGGATAAGGCTTTTGCCATTCAGGCAGGTCGTGAAATCCGTATCATGGTCAAGCCGGAAGTTGTGGATGATGTCACAATGGTCAAAACAGCACATGACATCCGTGAAAAGATTGAAAATGAGCTGACATATCCTGGCCAGATCAAGGTCACACTCATCCGCGAAGTACGCGTTAACGAACTCGCAAAGTAAAAGATGAACAGTCGTATCATTTCATACGGCTGTTTTCTTTGTTTGCGCGCCATGGGCACGCTCTAACGGGTGTAAGTCCCGAACATG
>JAEDEK010000106.1 GCA_016293365.1 Bulleidia sp.
TCATTATCATCAAGCAGTGCTGATTGAAACAGTGAAGCAATGACATAGGGCTGTTGGATGTAGTCTGAGCATGTAATATCGATTTTACTCATATGATTTATGACCTCCATATCATACTTATTACCGGTAATCTGCAGATCCATAAAAAAACATAACAAAGACATGAAAAAGAAATGGTTTGGCTTAAGACTTTACAGCATGTTTTTCACACAGTTTTACTGTCTAAAGTTCAAAGCTGGATGGATGATCGTTTCTGTATAAAAAAGGATAATGGCTGTGCATTATCCTGTATGCTTTATCATTTGACAGATCGACTGGATTTCATAAATTACCCACCTGAACCTCAAAGATGATGGACGAGGTAAGCCGGCAATTATTCAATGATATCTCCGGTTTCCGTTTTTCTGACATTTGAGTCAGGTTTAATAAACACTTCTCTTGGTCTGGATCCCTGTGCCGGTCCGATAACACCAGTTTCCTCAAGTGCATCAATCATTCTTGCAGCACGGTTATAGCCGATCCCAAACCTTCTCTGCAGTAATGAAGTAGAAGCTTTCTGTGCTTCAATGACATATTCCTTGACCTGATCAAACATCGGATCATCTGTAATCCCGATTCCTCCGGCAAACTCACCGTTTTCCACTCCTTCAAGCAGTACAAACTTGTCATTGTATTCTGGTGTACCGCGAGAAGAACACCATTCTGTAATTCTCTGTACTTCTTCGTCCGTCACAAATACACCCTGCACACGTTCTGAGCCGGACTGTCCGATCGGCATATACAGAAGGTCGCCATTGCCAAGAAGACGTTCTGCACCGACATGGTCCAGAATTGTTCTGGAATCGGTACCGGATGAAACCGCAAACGCGATACGGCTTGGAATATTGGCTTTGATAATACCTGTAATGACATCAACACTTGGTCTTTGTGTTGCGACGATCAGGTGGATACCGGCTGCACGGGCAAGCTGGGTAATGCGCTGAATGGACTGTTCCACATCCTTTCCTGCAACTGCCATCAGATCAGCAAGTTCGTCGATGATGACAACAATATACGGCATCTTTTTCGGACACGGAGATCCATCCGGATTCGGTCTACCGTTCTGTGCAGCCACCTTTTCATTGAATACTTCGATATTACGCACTCCTGCAGCAGCAAAGATATTGTATCTTTCATCCATGATCTGAACGATTGCTTTCAGTGCACTGTTCGCCTGATTCGGATCATTGATGACTGGACCGATCAGATGCGGTATTTTATGATATGGTGTAAATTCAACTTTCTTCGGGTCAATCAGAAGCATCTTGACATCATCCGGATGCGTCCGTAGAAGAAGTGATGTGATAATCGAATTCATGCAGACGGATTTACCGGAACCTGTTGCACCAGCGATCAATAGATGCGGCATCTTATTCAGACGGCATGTGACAGTCTGACCAAGCAGGTTTTTCCCGATATAGAACAGCAATGGCTGTTTTCTGTCACTCTCTGATGTTGTCTCGATCAGTTCACGCATTTTGACAGGTGTGCTGTGATCGTTCGGCACTTCAATACCGACCGCATTTCTGCCGGGGATTGGAGCCTCAATACGAACATCCTTTACCGCAAGCGCCATCTTAATATTGTCTGTCAGTGAAAGAATTCTTGATACTTTGACTGTTGCATCTGGTCTGATTTCAAACTGCGTAACAGATGGACCGATATGAATATCAATCAACTGGGCATTGATATCAAAGTTTTTCAGAATGGATATCAGCTGCTCTCCTCTTTGCTTTGCTGTCTGAACATTCGAAGAATTTGAGTTATGCGGTGGCAAAGGGTCAAGAAGAGAATGAATCATGCGAGGGGTAGGAACCCGATAATCCGCATTGAGTTTCTTCATACCGGTTAACGATTCCTTTTTCGTTTTCTTTTCCACCGGAAGTGTTTCATGCTGCACCTGTGTTTCCACAGGTTCCTCAATCACTGCCTCATCCTGGATTTCAACTGTTGATATCGGCTGGGTATCCGCAAGATCATCCACAAACGGTTCAGCAGATGTCTGCTGCAACAGTGAAGCATTATCTTCCATCCCTGTATCAAATGGATCATTCAGATCATCAACGTTGATGAATACCGAGCGACTGTCCGATATGGTTTTCCCTGGAATATGCACAACAGGTATCTCTTCCTTTGTATCGTCAGCTTTGATATTGACAAGTCGAGACATATACGGTTCATTCTGAAGAACAGGTTTTTCTCTGTTTTCTTCCTGAATCAGAAGATCGGTATCATCTTTTTCCACTGTGAGGTCATCGGCTTTGATTTCCCCGAGTTTCTGACGCTTTCTTTCCCGGTGTTCATCAATCATTGTCCATAGATTAGCCGGTTCTTTTTCTTCTTCAACTGTTTCCTCTATTTCCTTTTCCGGTGGAGCAAGGAAACTGTATACCGATTTTGCGGCAGATTTGTAAACATCAACAGAAAACAGAAGGAAGCTGGAAATCACAACAAGTACCACAACCACAACGATCACCCCGCTTCTTCCAAACAGAGTTTCACATACGGCATACAGGAATGCCCCGAGAATTCCCCCCGTCATATCCTGAGAAACCGCCTGGGCTCCAAAATAGGATGTGATGTTGCGGATATACGGCTCTACAATTGCGGTTCCACTCAGCTGCGGATTTTCAAACCATGTGCATAACAGAAGTCCCGCAATGATCAGCAGAATCACCGGGAAAGGACTTTTTGTACTGTTTCCTGTGCGGCGTGAGATCTTGTTGACCCCGATCAGAATAACCACAGCGATCATATACACATAGAACAGAGAACCGAACAGATATCGTTCCAGATCATACAGAAAAGCGCCGACGATACCGCTTCTTAACAGTCCCAGTACCATCAGCCCAAGAAGAATCGGAATGGCAATCCATTCCGCAATCTCCGTCTGTCTTTCCTTTCTGATCTGTGCTTTTGTTTTTCTTGCCATTGCACTCCTTTACTCAGTCTTTTGTATTGATTTCGACGATGGCAGGAAGAATCATTGGACGTTTTCCTGTCTCGTGCAGGATATAACGTGCAATCTTTTCACGTGCTTCCGCACGGCATTCCATGTTGGAATATCTGCCATCCTTTACGGCATCTTCAATTGTCTTTTCCATCAGTACTCCGACCTGTTTGACAATATAGTCCGCATCTTTCAGATAGATGACACCTCTGCTCTGAACATCCGGTCCGCCAATGATCTTCTTTGTTGAATGGTTGACAACAACGCCGATGATGATGGCACCATCTGTGGAAAGCAGTTCACGATCCTTAAGAACCATACCGGAAGAATCCAGGGAATCCTTTCCATCCACCATAACATCTCCGGTTCTGACAGAATCGAAGTTACGCTGACGGACACCATCCACCAGCTGACATACCTGTCCATTGTCCATGACAACGATATTATCTGCCTTATAACCCATTGAAAGAGCGATATTGGCATTTGCGATCAGCTGTCTGTATTCACCTTTGACAGGAATATAGTATTTCGGATTCATCAGATAGATCATCATCTTCAGATCTTCAATTCCTGCATGCATGGAGAATGCACGTCTTGCATCTACCGCAATGACTCTTCCTGCTTCCTTATACAGATCATCTTCCATACCGGCTTCACTTCTTTCCGTACCAGGTACGGCAGGAGAGGCAATAATGACAGTATCTGTCGGCCGCAGTTCAATCAGTTCATCTTCCTTGGTGGCAATACGATGCACCTTATGGAAAATGGAAGAACCTGTACCGGAAATCAGCACAAGTACATTGTCTGCATCATTGCTGAAGGACTCACGAGGAATCTCAAGTCCTGGTGGAATATGATAGTAGCCCAGCTTTGCCATGTCCCCCATCAGCTGTTTCAGTTCATCATCATAGATCATGACCTTACGGTTGTATTTCGTCGCAAGTTCGATGATTTCAATGACTCTGTAAAGATTCTGATTATATACTGTAATCAGCATTCTACCCTGAGAATCTTCAAAATACTGTTCCAGATGCGGTGTGATTCTATGATTCGGTGAAGAATGACCCGGACGGGTAGAACCGACGGATTCACACATCAGTGCCAGTACTCCATGCTGCCCCAGTGATGTGATATTTGTCACATCAAAACGGAATGCATCATTGGATGTATCATAGTCAACGATGAATTCAGAAGAATATACAACAAAACCGTCTTCAGTTCCAATTGCCACAGCAAATCCATCCGCAATGGACTGGGTTGTACCGAATGTACGGATTTCCGTGGAACCGACTTTGAATGTACTGTTGCGTCTGATCCGGTGAATATTAAGCTTGTTGAATCCCACCTTCTTCGCCATTCTTTCAAACATCTGCGCAGTTAATGGAGCTGTATAGATCGGAATGTCAGGAATCACCTTCAGCAACTGACCTGCTCCGGACATGACATCATCATGTCCATGGGTGATGAACAGTGCTCTGATTCTTTCTCTGTTTTCAACAAGGTATGTAAAATCCGGAACGATCATATTGACACCCAGCTGTTCGCCATCCGGGTATTTCAGACCACATTCCAGAATGAAGATATCATCATTGTTTTCAATGACATACATGTTCTTGCCGTCTTCATCAAGACCGCCAAGCGCAAAAATGCGTACTTTACTCATAGATTATTACCTCCGGACTGTTTTCTGCTGTCCCAATTATAAATCAATCCGTTTCCTGAGGCAACGCGATACCATCCAGGGAAAAGCTTTTTACACCTGTAATATGTACTTTCACGATCTTACCGGTCGGATTGTAATCGCTTCTGAAATTGACGAGCTTGTTTTCACGGGAATAGCCGCTGTATACCGTATCATCCTTTTTGGATGTACCTTCACAAAGCACTTCAACAACAGTGTCCATATATTTCTCATTATTGACTCTTGCCCAGTGATTGATATGTTCGTTGAGTCTCAGAAGTCTTTCCTTTTTGATGTTCTCCGGAATCTGGTTTTCCATGATGGCCGCCGGTGTACCGGAACGTGGAGAATACATGAAGGAATAGGCATTATCGAATCTGCAGTAATCTACAAGATCCAGTGTTTCCTGAAACTCTTCTTCTGTTTCTCCTGGGAATCCGACAATCAGATCCGTTGTGAATGTGATATTTGGAATACGCTGTTTCAGACGGTCATATACCTCTTTGTATTCTTCAATCGTATAACCTCTTGCCATGCGGCGTAATACGGAATTGGAACCGCTCTGTACAGGCAGATGCAGAGAAGGCATGATGGATGGGTAATCCAGCATTGCCTGAATGGTGGTTTCTGAATAGTCGCGTGGAGAAGCAGAATAGAAACGGATTCTTTCAATTCCTGTTTCTGCCACCTTGATCAGCAGTTTCGTAAAACCATCTTCCATGCCAAGATCTTTTCCAAACGCATTGACATTCTGGCCAAGAAGCATTGCTTCCTTTCCACCATCATCCCTGAGCTGCTGCACTTCACGCAGAATATCACCGACTCTGCGGGAACGCTCTTTTCCTCTTGTGTATGGAACGATGCAGTATGTACAGAATTTGTTGCAGCCATACATGATATCAATATAGCCTTTGATGGACTGATTTCTGCGGACCGGAAGATCTTCGATGACTCTTCCCTGCTCAGAAAATACTTCAACACTTCTTTTCTTCGTCTGCATGACCTTCTTCAGCAGATCCGGCAGTCGATACAGGTTATGTGTACCAAAGATCAGATCCACCTGCGGATAGTATTTCAGAATTTCCTGAACAACGGCTTCCTCCTGTGCCATGCATCCGCATACACAGAAAATCCTGTCCGGGTTTTCCTTCTTCAATCCTTTCAGCATGCCGATTTCGCCAAGGACATGTTCCTCGGCTGCACGTCTTACCGCACAGGTATTGAAGATCAGCACATCCGCTTCCTTCGGATCAGTGCATGGTGTGAAGTTCATGACTTCCATCATGCCGGCAATGGTCTCGCCATCACGTACATTTGCCTGACATCCGTATGTCCGGATAAAATACTTTTTCCCTTCTCCCAGTGCTTCACATTCTGAATTCAAAGAGAACAGGCCGTATTCCGGTTCTACAGCTTCTTTTGTACGCTGTGCAGCTGCCTTATGATCAGGCAGAATATAATCATTTTGTTTTTTCATAAATAACCTCAGATATGATCAATGCCACAGGAAGAAAAAAACCAGCAGGGCTGGCTTTTTGTTCCTCCGTCGAAAAATTACTTCTCGGAAATAGCGGATACCGGGCAAGCACCTGTGCAAGAAAGGCAGGAGATGCATACTGCTTCATCGCATTCGGACTTTCCGTTTTCATCGAGGGAAAGTGCGGATACAGGGCAGACACCTACACATGCACCACATCCGATACATGTATCCTTATCAACTGTTACTGGCATAGTTAATCCTCCTTAACGTCCCTTATTATACCATCCACTTTTCCCTCTATCAACTTTCTTTTGTGTAATCGAGTAGGAGGAATTTCTCTTAAATGAGAAATTCCGACCTCTCACACCACC
>JAEDEK010000107.1 GCA_016293365.1 Bulleidia sp.
TGTGAACCTGTAATTCAATCATTGAAACAAGAAAAAAGGATCTGCGCACCGACCAGAGTTTGTAGATCCCTGTTCACCAAAAACAGAATCATGTTGTTCATTTTTAAAGGAAATGTCAACCGGGTCAGATCTCAGACTGATATCTGTATATGCTTTTTTCTTTTTGCATAAGGAACAGATGTGATTGTATGGTACGATAGTTAATAAAGAAGGAGATAATGAAAATGACACAATATCAGTTCCCGAAAGGATTTCTGTGGGGTGGAGCCACAGCGGATTTCCAATATGAAGGTGGTTTTAATGAAGGCGGCAGAGGAACCTGCTCACAGGACTTTGTAACCGAAGGCAGTGTGGACCGCAAACGTCAGATCACCTTGAAGCTGGCAGATGGGTCCAGAGGAACCGTCAACTGTCTTGAAACATTTCCGGAGGGGGCAGAGGCACAGATGTATGAGGATGCTTATTATCCGTCTCATCAGGCTGTAGACTTCTATCATCATTATAGGGAAGATATCGCTCTGCTTGCTGAGATGGGATTCAATGTATTCCGTTTTTCCATCTGCTGGTCAAGAATCTATCCAACCGGGGATGAGGAAACACCGAACCAGGAAGGTATTGATTTTTACAGTAACGTGATAGATGAATGCCTGAAGTACGGTATGGAACCGCTGATCACGATCTGTCATGATGAAATGCCGGACCACCTTGCCCGTACCTACGATGGATGGAACAGTCGTCATCTGATTGATGCCTACGTGAAATACTGCCGGACCCTGTTTGAAAACTATGGAACAAGAGTCAGATACTGGTTGACATTCAATGAACTGAATGCAATTCACGGATATGCGAAAATCGGTGTGCATACAATGACACCACAGGTATACTATCAGGCACAGCATCATATGTTTGTGGCTTCCTCCAAAGCCATTGCCCTGGGACATGAAATGATGCCAGGCTCTATGTTTGGCGCAATGTATGCAATGAGTGAAATGTATCCTGCAACATGCAGATCAGAAGACGTTTTTGCATGTTACAGACAGAGAAGAGAAAGCCTGTTCTTTATTGATGTCATGGCACGCGGCAAATATCCGAACTATGCTCATGAGATTTTCGCAAGAAAAGGAGTGAATCTGAAAATTGAGGAAGGAGATCTGCAGCTGCTTGAAAAGTATCCGCTGGATTATGTATCCTTCTCATATTACCGCAGTACAACAGTAACGGCAGATCACTTTACAACAATGGATCCGATGGGCATCATGGGTGGAGAGCAGAATCCATATCTGGAATCTACTCCATGGGGCTGGCCAATTGATCCGCTTGGCCTGCGTTATTGTCTGAATGAACTGTATGACCGGTACCAGAAACCGCTGTTTGTTGTGGAAAACGGACTTGGTGCCGTAGATGAAATCAGTGAAGATGGAAAGATTCATGATCCATACAGAGTGAAATATCTGGCAGATCATTTCCGTGCAATGGCAGATGCCATCAATATCGATCATGTTCCTTGCATCGGCTATACCATGTGGGCGCCGATCGATCTTGTATCTCTGCAGACAGGTGAAATGAAGAAGAGATATGGTTTTGTTTATGTCGATATGGATGATCGTGGAAACGGAACTCTGAAGAGAATCAAAAAGGATTCCTTTGAATGGATGAAGGAAGTCATCGCAACAGGTGGCGGTAATCTGTGAAAATGACGATTGTCTGAATCGAACAGACTGTGTTATTATTTCACCGGAAAGAAGAAATCTTATGAAATCAGTTTGTGTAATAGGTGGTGCCAACATCGATGTATGTGGTGCCAGTCTTGAACCGCTTCGTAATTTTGATTCCAATCCTGGAACAATTACTGTCAGCTATGGTGGCGTAGGCAGAAACATTGCTCAGATCTGTGCACTGTTACAGGAAAGAGTAAGGTTTGTAACATGTTTTTCATGTGACAGTTATGGTGAACTCATGAAAAAAGACTGCGAGATGCTTGGAATGGATACATCCTTATCAAAGGTAGTATCCGGTGTACCAAGTTCCATGTATGTTGCGATTCTTGATGAAGATCACGATATGCGGGTTGCAATGAGTGATATGCGTATCCTGCGTGAAATGGATACGAAGATGCTGGAAAAGGTGATGTATGAGCTGGATGAGGATGATATGATCATCATTGATGCAAACCTTGATATGGAATCCATCCGGTATGTTCTGGATCATGCGCCATGTCCGGTGGCGGCGGATCCGGTCAGTGTATCAAAAGCGTCCCGTTTTACGGATCAGATTGAAAAAATATCCATTTTCAAGCCGAACAGGTTTGAAGCAGAAGCCATGACCGGTATATCCATAAAGGATGAGGAAAGTGCTGTGGCGTGTCTGAAATGGTATCTGAACAGAGGTGTCAGAGAAGTTATGATCTCACTGGCAGATCAGGGAGTACTTCTTGGGACAGAAGACATGTGTCTGTGGATGAAACATCGCACAATCCATCTGGACAATGCGACAGGTGGAGGAGATACCATGCTTGGGGCATATGTTACCCGCAGACTTCATGGCATCTATCCATCACAGGCACTTTCCTTTGCGGTAACAGCAGCAGTTGATACAATTGAAAAGGACAGTTTCAGAAGAAGGAGTCTGGAACCGGAAGCGATCGCAGAACAGATCGAATCAATGAATATAAAGGAGAAAATATTATGCATGTAAGAGTCTCTGAAGAAGTGGCACAGGCACTGCAGGAAGGCAGACCTGTTGTCGCACTGGAATCAACAATTATTTCACATGGCATGCCATATCCACAGAATGTGGAAACAGCATTGAAAGTGGAAGAAATCGTACGAAGTAATGGTGGTGTACCGGCAACAGTGGGCATCGTGGATGGTGTCGGTGTTGTTGGTCTGAGCCGGGAAGAAATCGAAGAAATGGGTAAAAGAGGCCATTCCATTCCAAAAGTTTCCCGTCGTGATCTTCCTGTCATCTTTGCGGAAAAATCATGGGGTGCTACAACAGTAGCCACAACCATGATTCTGGCAGCGGATGCCGGTGTGGAATTTTTCGTAACAGGTGGTATCGGTGGTGTACATCGTGGTGCAGAATCCACATTCGATATTTCTGCGGACCTGGAAGAACTGGGAAGAACCAATGTTACCGTTATCTGTGCCGGCGCAAAGGCAATTCTGGATCTGCCCAAAACACTGGAAGTTCTGGAAACAAAAGGCGTTCCGGTTCTTGGTTTTCAGACGGATGAACTGCCTGCCTTCTATACACGCACAAGTGGCCTGAAGGTGGATTACTGCATCAAGGACTACCGCGATGCTGCTCAAATCGTCAAAGCCAAGCGTGATTTCCATCTCGATGGCGGTGTACTGATCACCAATCCGATCCCAGAAGAATATTCCTATGATCCAACTGAAATCAACCGTGTCATTGAAGAAGCAATTGTTGAAATGAACAGTAAGGGAATCAAAGGCAAGGAATGCACACCATTCCTGCTGGCAAGAATTGCCGAAATGACAGGCGGCAGATCACTTGAGGCGAATATTCAGCTTGTCTTCAACAATGCTGCAGTGGGAACAAGGATTGCCTGTGAATACGCAGAACTCAACCGATAATCAGATAGTCACAATATCAGATCCGGTTACAAAAACGGAGCTGATCCGTGCATTGCAGAAAGTCGGTGTTACAAAAAATCAGATTATTGAAGTGCATTCCAGCCTCAGTGCATTCAGTTATGTGATTGGTGGAGCCAGAACAGTTGTTGATGCTCTGATGGAAGCGGTTGGTGAAGAAGGAACGATTCTGATGCCGTTCCAGTCTTCCGGTAATACAGAGCCAAGTGACTGGTGTAATCCTGCAATCGTTCCGGAACTGTATTCGGAAATCCGCAGTTCCATCCCTTCCTATCATCCTTTAACAAGCGATATCCATGGTATGGGGGCAATCGTTGAAAACTTTGTACATCGACCTGGTGTCCAGTTTTCAGGTCATCCGAATGTTTCCTATGCTGCCTGGGGACGCTATGCAAGACTGCTTTGTAACAGACAGTCCACACATTTTCCTCTTGCGGAAGAATCTCCAACCGCAAGACTGTATGAGCTGAAGGGGAAAGTCCTTCTGCTTGGAACAGACTTTTCCAAAGTGACATGCATGCATCTTGCGGAATACAGATGTGATGCAAGACCGATTCAGATCTGTGGAGCATGTGTGGAAGGGGAAAACGGACCGGAATGGAAGAAATACCTTGATCTTGAGATCGACAGCGACGATTTTGTGAAGATCCGTCCGGTCATGATAAGAAAAAACATGATCCGTGAGACCATGCTTTCCGGTTGTCATATTCAGTTTTTCTCTGCCAATGATGCAGTTGATATTGCAACACGTTATTTTGAAAAATCAGGAATTTACGATCTGTATCGTTAATCCATATGCCAGTTGTGCTGGAGGTATGCAGAAGCAATGTCATCTGCTGCCTTCAGCATTTCTTTTTCAAAGTCATCATCAAAGCGGGATGCAACTGGAGAGTCCAGATCAATTTCCATGACCATTTCACCATTTACGATGACTGGCACACAAAGTTCAGATCGGCTTGCGGAATCGCATGCAATGTGATCTTTTACTGCAAGTACATCATCAATTCTCTGCACTGCCTTTTCCCGATAACATCTGCCGCAGACCCCCTTGGTAAAAGGAATCGGAGTGCATGCAGGTTTTCCCTGGAATGGTCCTACGATCAGCTGTCCTCCTTTGACAAAGTAGAATCCGGCCCAGTTTAGATCTGAATATCCGTAATAGATAACGGAACTGATATTCGCAAGAGATGCGATCATGTCAGGGTCACTCAGAAATCCCTGAATCTGTTGATTGATTACCGTATTTTTCATGAAACAATGATATCATTATTCCTTTATGAATGAAATGTGTTATAATTGAAAACCGTGAACAGGGGTGCACGTTATGTGCTGAGACATACCCTTATCACCTGATCTAGTTCGTACTAGCGTAGGGAGTTCAGATGTTTTTCGAACTGACCTGCGCCTTCAAAAAATGGAGGTGTATTTTTTATGAAGAATGACAAGATCAAAACTATGGTATACCTGGCAATGTATGTAGCCATGTATGTCGTACTGAAATGGTGCGGTAATCTGATTCCATTTCTCAACATGCCTAACGGCGGTTCCATTGAACTGGAGCTGGTTGCTGTAGTGTTGGCATCCTATCATCTTGGATGGAAATACGGCATTGTAACTGCACTGCTATCATGGATTATTACATGGATTCTCGGCTTTGAAATGTGGATCATGACCCCGATGCAGACAGTGCTTGATTATGTGGCACCATTAGTTGTCATTGGTCTGGTACAGGCATTATGGCCATTCCGCAGAACATCAAAACCACTTGGTATGGCAGTATGTGCACTGATTGCGGTCTGTGGATTCCTTGGTATCATCAAAAGCTGGAATGGTGGTATGCTGACATGGGTGATCGCCGGAGTTGTGGCAGCAGCGGTTGGAGGTATCTCCTGGTACTTCTTTGATCGTAATGAAGCAAGATTCGGTATTGTGATCGGCATGCTTCTGAAGTATGTATCTCAGGTACTTTCCGGTGTATTCTTCTGGTTCCCTGAAGGAACTGCAGCAGGAAGCTGGCCTGCATGGACATATTCTCTGTCCTATAACCTGTGGTACAACATGGTTACGCTGATTGTACTTGCAGTTGTTATCCCGCTACTGATTGACAGACTGTCAAAGATTGTTACATTCAAAGACTGATGATTGTGGGCTTCCTTCAAATGTGAAGGAAGCTTTCATTGTTTTATGATCATAAACAGGGTACAATAAAAATTGTTTCAGAAAGAAGGTTCTATGGTTCCGAAAGCAGGAAGTTACGTTCATATTCAGAGTTTCAAACATGACGGCAGTCTCCATCGCACATGGAGCCAGGCTTTTGTGCTGGAAAGTGACGAAGATCTTATTGTTGCAGTGACAGACAGAGCATGGGTAATCGAAGATGATGGCAGGAAGTGGGTAACAAGAGAGCCTGCGATCTGTTTCTTCTATGCGCATAAATGGTTTAATGTCATATCAATGATCCGACATGAAGGAGTATTCTATTACTGCAATCTTGCTTCTCCTTCATTATATGATGGTGAGGCTATCCGTAATATCGACTATGATCTTGATGTTAAACTGTATCCGGATGGAGGCTATTCCATCTTGGATGAAAATGAATATCAGGAGCATGCACGGGTGATGAAATATCCGACGACAGTCATGAATATTCTGGAAAAACAGATGCAGCAGCTGATTGAAATGATGGAACGTGGCGAAGATCCGTTCAATCAGGAATGCATTGATCGCTATTATCAGATGTATCTTGAAATGAATACAGGGAACAGATAACCCTGTATTTCTGTTTTCCGTCTTCTGAAAATAAATAAGTAAATTTCTGCTTGCCAAAACAA
>JAEDEK010000108.1 GCA_016293365.1 Bulleidia sp.
TAAAAAAGAAGATCATGCATGATATTCATGTATGACCTTCTTTTCATTTTTTCTTACTTTTCGTAGCCTGGCTTACCCAGCAGTCTGAACATGTTCTTCTTGTAGATTTCTACACCTGGCTGGTTGAATGGATTGATTTCCAGCAGGTAGCATGTCATCGCTGTAGCGATGAAGAAGAAATAGCACAGATAACCGAAGCTGTATTCCTTCATATCCGGAACTGTTACGACGATATTTGGAACACCACCGACTTCAACGTGAGCTTCGATTGTACCCTTTTCAGCCATCTTGTTGACCCAGTCATAAGACTTGCCTGTCAGATAGTTCATATTGTCAAGGTTAGCCGGATCTTCTGTAACAGTCAGATCTTCACTTGGTGTTTCAACTTCCAGTACTGTTTCAAACAGAACCTTCTTACCTTCCTGTACAAACTGACCTAAGGAATGGAGGTCAGTGGAGAAGCATGCACTGTCAGGCAGAATACCCTTGCCATCCTTACCTTCTGATTCACCCATCAGCTGTTTCCACCATTCAGCAAGCATCTGCAGCTGTGGTTCGTATGTAACGAACATTTCAACATCATAACCCTGGTTCTGCAGAATTCTTCTTGCGACTGCATACTGATATGCAGGGTTCTTTGCAAGATCTGCTGTGTTGAGATCATTGTATGCATCGTTAAGACCTTCGAATACCTTTCTGATATCGATGCCCATGATTGCCATCGGAACAAGACCTACAGGAGTGATAACAGAATATCTGCCACCGATATCATCCGGAATTACAAACGTTTCATAACCTTCCTGATCTGCCAGAGTCTTCAGAGCGCCTCTTGCCTTATCTGTAGTAGCAATGATTCTTTCCCTGGCTTCTTCCTTGCCGTACTTCTTTTCCATGAAATCACGCAGAACTCTGAAAGCCAGAGCTGTTTCTGTTGTCGTACCGGACTTGGAAATAACATTCAGGATGACAGACTTGTCCTTGATGTGGTTGAGAACCTGAGAAACATATGTAGAGGAGAATGTGTTACCGACAAAGACAACTTCTGTCTTACAGTCAGAATACATACCCTGGATCATTTCGATCGCAGCTCTTGCGCCAAGATAGGAACCGCCGATACCGCAGACAACAAGTACTTCAGCCTTGTCCTTTACCTTTTCAGCTACCTTGAGAATACGTTCAAATTCTTCCTTGTCGTAGGAAACAGGCCATTCTACCCAGCCCATGAAATCATTACCGGCACCTGTTCTGTTGCGGATTGCGCTGTGCAGTTCAGTTACCTTGTCCTGATAGGAAAGAATGTCTTCCTTCAGGAGTCCGTGTGATGCGTCAAACTTCATTGTCATTTTAAAATTTCCCTTTCTGCTTCCTGAATCCAGCCGTCCAGTGACGCGGCAATGGATGAAAAGCCAATCTTCATGGAAGGCAATGTGGCACGAGAATGTGCATACTGCTTCCGGCGGTTACGTGCATGTGTTCTGTGAAGTGCCTTGAGTGAAAGTTTTGCCTGCCGGGTATGCGGATCAAAATCAATGATTTTGACTTTGATTGTATCCCCGGGATGAACAAACGAACCGATATCCCTCACAAATCCATCTGAAATCTCAGAAATATGAATGAGTCCGGAAGCATTATGATCCAATGACACAAATGCTCCATATGGCTGAATCCCTGTAACTCTTCCCTCAACAATCATTCCTGTTCTGTATTTCATTGCACTTAACTCCAAAGACAAGTATAGCACGTCATCATACGATTGTACCCGTCTTTTCTTCCACCATCCTCAAATTTTGAGAATCGTTTCATTTGATTCCTTATTCAAATGTCATTATATTTATATGGTGTGAAAAGAGGAAATCAACGATGGAGATGGAAATCAATTATGAACTTCTCAATGCCGAAACACCGCAGAGACAGGATCTGATCCGCAGAATCAATCATACATTAAACAAAATCAGACCATATCTGCAGGCAGATGGTGGCGATGTGGAATTTGTCGATTATAAAGATGGAGTATGTTCGTTGGCAATGGTCGGTGCATGTGCCGGCTGTATCATGGCCAGTGCGGACATTTCCGAAGGGGTACAGGCAATTCTCATTGATGAAGTGCCGGAAATACGTGCTGTACGTCTGCACGAAGACAATCCGTTTGCCTACGCAGACTTCCATGTCGAATGATCATCCGAAAGGATGATTTTTTTAATTTCTTTCAGATACGTGCTTTTTTCTTCTGTATTCTCGTTTTTTTTCTCTTTTTCATAAAAATTTCCGTTTTTGATTGACCGATACAGAGAAAAAGTACAGAATATCTGTTGCGAGGGAGAAAAACAGAAATATGGAAAAACCATTTGAAGATTTCGGCATACTTGTATTCGGCGAAAAGGAAATGAAGGAAAGACTTCCAAAGCCGGTATACGAAGCATGGAAGAAAACGGTAGCCAATGAGGAATCACTGGAACGTACAACTGCAGATGCAATTGCACACGCAATGAAAAGATGGGCCATGGAAAATGGCGCAACACACTTCACACACTGGTTCCAGCCTTTAACAGGAGGCACAGCAGAAAAGCATGATGCCTTTATCGAACCGGACAGCCAGGGAGATCCGATCTCCAGATTCTCCGGTAAGATGCTGATCAAGGGTGAACCGGATGCATCCAGTTTCCCATCCGGTGGTTTACGTGCCACATTTGAAGCACGTGGCTATACATACTGGGATGTCACATCTCCTGTATTCATCCGTGAAGAAGTACTCTGTATTCCAACGATTTTCGTTTCCTATAACGGTGAAGCACTGGACAGAAAAGAACCGTTACTGAAATCTCTGGATGCCTTATCAAAGGCTGCCACAAGAGTTGTCAACCTGCTTGGTGATAAGGATGTCCGTTCCTGTAATATTTCAGTCGGTCTGGAACAGGAATATTTCCTTGTTGATAAGAAATACTTTGATCAAAGACTCGACCTGCGTCTTTGCGGAAGAACGCTTTTCGGCACTGCCGCAACAAAGGGTCAGGAATTAAGCGACCATTATTTCGGGGCTATCCCGACACGAGTCAAGGCATTCATGAAGGATGTCAATGAACAGTTATGGAAGCTTGGTATCTTTGCGAAAACAGAACACAACGAAGCAGCTCCTGCTCAGTTTGAGCTTGCGCCGATCTTTACAACAGGCAACATGGCTGTTGATCAGAACCAGCTGACAATGGACATTCTGCGCAAGACTGCAGAACGACATGGTTTTGCATGCCTGCTGCATGAAAAGCCATTCTATGGTATCAATGGATCCGGCAAGCATAACAACTATTCCATCATTACAGATGATGGTCAGAACCTGTTTGATCCAGGTAAGAAACCCGCTGAAAACATCCGCTTCCTGACATTCATGTGTGCATTTATTGAAGCGGTGGACAACTACGCACTCCTGTTAAGACTGTCTGCTTCTTCTGCCGGAAATGACCACAGACTCGGCGCTCATGAAGCTCCACCGGCAATCATCTCCATTTATCTGGGAAGCTATATTGAAGATATCCTGTTCTCTTTATACCAGGATCATCCATCCATCCGTAAGGATGCATCCACAGTTGATTTCACACCACTTACCAATCTGGCATATATCCCGCATGATAATGCCGACCGTAACAGAACTTCCCCTCTTGCCTTTACTGGTAACAAATTTGAATTCAGAATGCTTGGTTCAAGCATGTCTGCATCCTTTTCCAACACCGTTCTTAACGCCATCATGGCTGAATCTCTCAACGGTATCGCAAAACAGCTGGAAGGCATCAAGTACCTGCAGGATGTCAGAGAAAAGGCACTGAATATCTGCCGTCAGATGATTCATGACCATAAGAGAATTCTTTTCTCAGGTGATGGTTACTCCGAGGAATGGGTCAAGGAAGCGGAAAGAAGAGGACTGCCGAACGTCACATCCTATATTGAAGCAACTCAGGTTCTCAAGGATCCGAAAGTCATTCACCTGTTCACATCTCTTGGCATCTATTCCGAAGTGGAACTGGAAGCCAATCGCAGAATCATGGAAGAACAGTATGACCGTGTCATGGACATTGAAGTCAAGACATTAATCGAAATGACTCGTAAGGATGTTCTGCCTGCCATGACTGCAGAACTGAAGTTCTACAGTGAAACAGCAGCTGCAGCAGGAAGTGCATGCCCTGCCTTTGTCACAAAGCGAATGAATCAGCTGTCTGAACTGATCGATAAATCCTATGCCTATGTGGATCGTATGACCCAGTTATGGAAGGATGCCAACAGCTGTGGCAATGATTATGAATGTGGTAAGAAGATCTATTATTCCGTTTTGCCGGCTATGGAAGAGCTGAGAGCTTTGATTGACCGCTATGAGGAAATTGCATCCAGATCATTCTATAAGCTGCCATTATATGAAGATATGATCTTCAATCTTGACTGATTGGAAAAATCCGGGGAATCCCCGGATTTTTTGTCCCGTGTTTCTTCCATCCAAAGATGGCTCCTGTTAATATGTTACGTAAAGATCAGGAGGATCCACGATGTATCTTACCGTCAACAACAGAAAAATCCATTATAAAGTCAGTGGTAAAGGCATACCGCTTCTTCTGATCCATGGCAATGGTGAAACCCTCGAAATATTTGATGATGCGGTAAAGCTGTTATCCAGGTATTTCACCTGCTACGCCATTGATTCTCCAGGCCATGGCAAAAGTGACCCTATCGAAGAATACCACTACAGGGATATGGCTGAAGACATTGCCGCCTTTACAGAAAAACTGCAGTTACAGGGTGCTGTATACTATGGCTTTTCCGATGGTGGCATCATCGGTCTGCTGCTTGCGATCAACCATCCTCAACTGTATTCGAAAATGATCATTTCCGGTGCCAATACCAATCCGGATGCCGTAAAGACATGGCTGAAAATCGCCTTTACTCTCATCACAAAGATCCGTCGAAATCCATTATTTGAACTGATGCTCAAAGAACCTCATATCAGTGCAGAGCAGCTGCAGTCCATCCGTATTCCTGTTACTGTACTGGCAGGAGAAAAGGATCTGATAAAAGAGGAAAACACAAGATTCATTGCAGAAAACATTCCACAGTCTGAACTGATGATCCTGCCGCATGAAGGCCATGAAACATATATCGTTCACAGCGCAAAAATCGCAGAACTGATCATCAAAGACTGCAGGGATATCATTTAGATTTCACTTTTATCACAGTTTTTTCGCATCTGGGCTTGACAGAGCTTTCAGGGCATGACAAAATAGCACCGTAAAATTTGTGTGTTACTGATTCGATCAGGCATCAGCAGATTTCAGAAAAGATGAAGAAATTCCTTTTTTGAGTATGCTGATGCCTTTTTGTATGTAACACGTACAGGAGGGAGAAATGAAAGACAAAATCTTCGGAGTTTTACAAAGAGTCGGCCGCAGCTTCATGCTTCCGATCGCCATCCTGCCAGTCGCAGGTCTGTTTCTTGGAATTGGTGGTTCCTTCACCAATACAACAATGCTGGAATCCTATAACCTTCTTGGTGTCATGGGTCCTGGTACTGTTTTCTACACACTGTTCTATGTCATGAGCAAAGCCGGCGATATCGTATTTGCCAATCTGCCTGTCATCTTTGCGATGGGCGTCGCAATCGGTATGGCCAAGAAGGAAAAGGAAGTTGCAGCTCTTGCATCTGTTGTTGCCTTCTTCATCATGCACGTATCCATTTCCGCAATGCTCGACATTACAGGTGCCATCAACACACTGCATGATGGTTCCGTCACTTCCGTACTCGGTATCCAGTCCCTGCAGATGGGTGTCTTCGGTGGTATCATCGTAGGTCTTGGCGTTGCCGCATTACACAATAAGTACTATCGCATTGAACTGCCACAGGTACTGTCCTTCTTCGGCGGTACAAGATTTGTTCCGATTGTTTCTGCAGTCGTATATCTGTTTGTCGGTATTCTGATGTTCTTCATCTGGCCGACAATTCAGAATGGTATCTACGCTGTCGGTGGACTTGTCCGTAACTCCGGTTACTTCGGAACATTCCTGTATGGTTTGATGGAAAGAGCATTGATTCCTTTCGGTCTGCACCATGTATTCTACATTCCATTCTGGCAGACTGGTGTTGGTGGAACAATGACTGTAGCCGGCCAGGTTGTTGAAGGTGCACAGAACATCTTCTTTGCTCAGCTTGCTGATCCATCCACAACAGAATTCGCCGTTGCCGCAACACGTTTCATGTCCGGTAAGTTCCCGTTAATGATCTTCGGTCTTCCAGGAGCCGCTCTTGCCATGTATATGTGTGCAAAGCCCAACAAAAAGCAGGTTGCCGGTGGTCTTCTGATCTCTGCAGCTCTGACTTCCATGCTGACAGGTATTACTGAACCAATTGAATTCACATT
>JAEDEK010000109.1 GCA_016293365.1 Bulleidia sp.
AAGAAAAAATGAAAAGAAGGTCATACATGAATATCATGCATGATCTTCTTTTTTATGTCACAGTCAGAATGGTCCGGGCATATCTTTTCAGTGGAATCGGATCATCTGAGGTGATTTCTGTAATGATGTGGATGGTATCTCCCGCCTGCAGATCTTCAGGGATCAGGATGGAGATTTCGTGCGTGTCTGCTTCATATAATGGAATATCATCTTTGATACCTTCGGCGATTTCATCGATCTGAAGATCTCCTGCCATGATCTTTTCATGTTGAAGCGGTGTTCTGTTTTTCCTGACGTCACATTCGAAGTAGTGGAATCACGATACATGAGCTGCTGTTGTGCAGCTCAGCATCAGTGTCTGTCCTGGAAAGACAGTCAGATCCACAGGCTGATCCATGGAAAATGCAGGATAATGCGATATTGCAGTATCATCGTCTGTCAATCCCCACTCGATTCTTGCGGCAAAGTCATTCTGAATATCCGTGAACCAGCGGGAAAGGGAATACTGTGCCTCATACTGTTTCGTATAGGGATTGTAATCAAGGGCGGTATTACGGTAAATACCATGCTTATCCTCAGTAAACCTGCTGCCCCATCCTCCATAGGATGGATGTTCAATGCTGCGTAAGCCACGGTCGATCAGATACAGAAAGGAAGGGGTATCTCCTTCGGAAATAAAGTCATAACGCTGATATTCCGGGTGTTCTTTCAGATAATCATCGGTACCACGCTGTTCTTCGTACAGTTCTCCGTCAATCATTCTGCCATCACCCATCAGGGCGTAATGGGCCATGAGCGGTCCTTTGTGCATCAGATATTTCTGACACCATGGGGACTGCAGTGTTTCTGTTAAGGCGGGATTATTCCGCTTCCAGGCATAGGCGAAATGCCAGAAGTTTGAAGTATCCTGAATGATCCGGATATCCGGCCATTTTCGGCTGATGTAGGTTGAAAAGGTAACATCCTGATCGAGGATGATATACAGAATGATGTGATCACATACATGCTGATATACCTTCTGCCACTGATCTGTATTCCTGTATCGTTCTTCGATGGTTTTCAGAGCTCTGGCGGTTGTATTTGTTCCACCCCAGGTCTGTACATAAACAGGCTGGCCGTGTTTCTGCAGGAAAAGATCTGTCAGGAACAGTGATCCATCCGTTTCTTCTTCCATATCTCCACAGCTGGAAATATTACCGACGTGGATCAGAGAGTACAGTTCGTCTGCAGATGGATAACGTTGATCATGTGATTTCAGATTGTTCTGAATTGTTCTGTAGTCATCCAGAAATCTGTACATCCATTGTGTTCCTGTCCAGCGGTATGGTGCAGTTCCTTTTTTTATGTTGCCTGCATAGTGGTACATCGATGCACTCAGGACAATGCCGCGGATATCCATTTCCTTGGAATAATACAGGGCACGGATGAAGGAGTTCATGTCATCAACTTCACCGTCGGTGGTGATGACGGTCTGGATTCTGTCTGTCACAAGTGTAGATCCTCCACTTCCATCATAACAGAACAGATCATCCATTCTGAAACAGTTTCATGTTCTGAAAGGACAGTCAAAACATGTGAAAATAATGTTGTGTTCATGTAAAATAGTGACATATTGTGTGAAGGAGGAAAAGTATGAATCAGACGGTTAACAGAAACTACAGTGCAAAGGAGCTCATCAGAAGATTTCTTCCTTACCTGATGAAATACCGGAAACTGCTTTTTTTTGATCTTTTCTGTGCATCATTAACAACACTCTGTGACATTGTACTGCCACGGATCATGTCCACTCTGACAAATACTGCCATGTATGAACCGGCAGCTCTGACAGTCGGGCTGATCGGGAAACTGGCAGCATTGTATGTGGTACTGCGTCTTGTGGATGCAGCAGCCTATTACTATATGTGTTCACAGGGACATATCATGGGTGTCTATATTGAAACGGATATGCGTACGGATGCCTTCGCACATCTGGAAACACTCAGTGATTCCTATTATGCCAACAACAAGATCGGACAGATCATGGGAAGGATCACAAACGACCTGTTTGATGTGACGGAGTTTGCACATCACTGTCCAGAGGAGTTCTTCATTGCGGCAATCAAGATTTCTGTATCCTTTGTGATTCTCAGCTTCTCTTCATTGCCGCTGACTCTGATTATCTTTGCCTGCATACCATTTATGATGTATTTCAGCATCAAGCTGAATCATGCTTTCCGCTCTGCGACAAAGGCACAGCGTGTGCAGATTGGTGAACTCAATGCACAGGTGGAAGATTCTCTGCTTGGACAAAGAGTAGTCAAGGCCTTTACGGCGGAAGAGATGGAAATGGAGAAGTTTGCTTCCGGTAATCAGGTCATGAAGGAACTGAAGAAAAAACGCTATAAGATCATGGCGGTCTTCAATCTTTCCACAAGACTGTTTGATGGTCTGATGTATGTTGTGACAATCATTGCTGGAGGTCTTTTCATGGTTCATGGAAAGATCAGTGCCGGTGATATGGTTGCCTATATGCTGTATGTCACAACATTGATCGCAACTGTGCGCAGAATTGTTGAATTCTCGGAACAGTTTCAGATGGGCATTACCGGTATTGAACGTTTCTTTGAAATCATGGATACACCATCTGATATTACAGACAGTCCGGATGCGAAAGATATTGTCGTAGATGGTGGAAACATCACCTTTGATCATGTGACATTTGAATATCCGGATGACCATAACCGTGTCCTGCATGAGATCTGCCTGGATATTCATGCCGGTGAAAACCTTGCACTGGTCGGTGAATCCGGTGGTGGTAAGACAACTCTTTCTTCTTTGATTCCACGTTTCTATGATACGACGGAAGGCCGTATTCTGATCGATGGTCAGGATGTCAGAGATGTCACACTGAAGAGCTTAAGGAGCAATATCGGTATTGTACAGCAGGATGTATATCTGTTTTCCGGCACGGTATATGACAATATTGCCTATGGTAAACCAGGCGCAACAATGGAAGAAGTCGTACACGCCGCAAAGCTGGCAGGTGCAGATGAATTCATCATGCAGCTGCCGGAAGGTTATCACTCCTATGTCGGTGAAAGAGGTATCAAGCTTTCCGGTGGTCAGAAACAGAGAATCTCCATTGCCAGAGTATTCCTGAAAAATCCGAAGATTCTGCTTCTGGATGAAGCAACCAGTGCATTGGACAATGAAAGTGAACTGCTGATTGAAGAGTCTTTAAAGGAGCTTTCTCAGGGGCGTACAACATTAACGATTGCACATCGTCTGACAACAATCCGTCATGCCGACCGGATTGTCGTACTTGGTAAAAACGGTATTGAAGAAGAAGGCAATCATGAGCAGCTTCTGGAAAAGAAGGGGATCTACTACCGTCTTTGGAACGGTATCTCAAAGCAGGAGATGGATGCATGAGCCAGGTAAAGGATGAGCAGTACGTCAGGATGACGGAAACACCGGTATCAAAGCTGATCATATCACTCGGTATTCCAACCATTATCTCCATGCTTGTTACAAGCATCTACAACATGGCGGATACTTACTTTGTCGGAACAATTGGTACTTCAGCAAGTGGGGCAACTGGTGTTGTATTCGGTCTGATGGCAATTCTGCAGGCATTCGGTTTCATGTATGGTCATGGTGCCGGTTCCAATATCGCAATCCGTCTTGGTAACCACGAAGAAAACAGTGCGAGAATTTTTTCGGCAACGTCCTTCTGGCTTTCCATCGTAACCGGTATTGTAATCTGTATGACCGGTATGGCATTTATGACGCCTTTGATGAGATTGATGGGAAGTACGGACACGATTCTTCCCTATGCATGTACCTATGCCTTCTATATTCTGATCGCAGGACCTGCGATGACTTCCGGCTGTGTCATGAACAACATTCTGCGCTATGAAGGAAAAGCCTTCTATGCCATGATCGGTTTAACCAGCGGTGGCATTCTCAATATCTTTCTGGACTATCTGATGGTACGAGTGCTGCAGCTTGGAATCGGTGGGGCAGGACTTGCAACATGTATTTCACAGTATGTATCCATGGTGATTCTGATGATTCCGTATCTGAGAAAACAGACGATTTCATCCTTCCATGTACGCTACATTGCGAAGACTGCAAAACCATATCAGCGGATCATCGCCAACGGTATGCCTTCTTTATGTCGACAGGGGCTCAACAGTGCATCCACGATGGTACTTAATACAAGTGCGGCAGCGTTTGGAGATCCGGCTGTTGCGGCAATCTCCATCGTCAACCGTATCGTCAACTTCCTGTTCTGTGTGGCGGTTGGAATCGGACAGGGTTTCCAGCCTGTATCCTCATTCAATCATGGGGCAAGACTGCACAGCAGGGTAAAGGCAGGCTTCTTCTTCGCGATGAAACTGGGGGCTGTTCTGCTGCTTGGTTTAGCGGTATTTGCCTATTTCAATGCGGCAGCTCTTGTCACCTTCTTCCGTGATGACGGGCTTGTCATATCCATCGGTCAAAGAGCACTGCGGGCGCAGAGTATTTCTTTAATCATGACACCAATCACGCTGTATGCCAATATGCTGTTTCAGTCCATCGGTTCTTCCCGTAAAGCAACATTTCTTGCTGCCCTGCGAAGTGGTCTTGTTCTGATTCCAGTGGTCTTTACGATGACAAAGCTGTTCGGTTTGGATGGCCTTGTTATTTCACAGGCAATATCGGAAGTGATCTCTGCATTGATCACGATTCCGTTTATTGTGACCTATTTCCTGCATATGCCGGAAGATGGTATGGAATACAACAATTAAGAAAAAAACATCTGCGTGCAGCAGATGTTATAATCCGAAGATCTGTAATGCAAATCCTGCGATCAGCCCGCACACAAGTGTGGCAAGCAGGATTTTTGTATTATCTTTGAAGTCAGGATTGACTCTGTATAACATGATCATACCTGTACCTGCATTGACAAGCAGACCGGCACATACAGCCGAGAAAGGAATGACACTGTCAATATACATCGTTGTCAGAATAATACTGGAGGCACAGCTTGGAATCAGTCCTGTCAGTCCACAGAACAGCACGGATTGAGAAGGGTGTGCCAGGATAAAACTACGGATCATATCTTCACCGATCAGTTTCACGATACCGTTGAATACAAAGATTGTCACAAACAGCCAGATGGATACCTGCAGGGTATGCATGCATGCCGAATACAGGATACCATGGGAGTGGTCATCGTGTTCTCTTTGACAGAAGTCATCCACATCAATGGTTCTATGCCTGGACAACAGGTCAAATCCATAACCGGCAATCAGTCCAACAACCAGTTTGATACCAAGAACCGGAGCAATCAGAGAAAGATCCGCCTGCATACCAAGCATGATGGAAAGCATCTCATCACTGCTGGCAAGAAAGATCGCAACCAGTGTTCCAGCAGAAATAACTCCTGTTGCATACAATGAGGAAGCTGCTGTTGCAAAACCGCAGCTTGGCAGCAGTCCAAACAGTGTACCGGCAAGTGGATTGATTCTTCTGTGTCTTTCCAGGAAACGCTCCATTTTATGTCCTGCCTGGTTTTCCATCCATTCCAGAAACAGATAGATGACAAACAGAAATGGGACGATCTTGGTTAAGTCCAGAAGCGTATCAATCAGCACATCAATCATCAGTCCGCCCATGTCAGCTTTCCTTCCAGTCCTTCTGTGTAGGAAGCATACAGATCACCGACCTGAATCGTATCGGTATCCTGTTTCTGCTGTTCACTCATAATCCAGATGACATTCACCATATGACCTGTTTCATTCTGATATGCATTGATCAGAGCTTTTCCTTCTTCAATGCTTAATGTAAATAATGCTGTGGAAAGACAGTCGGCATCCCCGGAATCCGGTGTCAGAATGGAAACGGAACGGTATAAGGCTGCAGGATAGAGTGTTTCCGGATCGATGATGTGGGAATAACGGTTTCCATCTTCACCGATATAATATCTTTCGTAGTCGCCGGAAGTGACGACAGATACCGGTTCAGGCAGTTCGACTGTAACGATGCCATCTGTAAATGTACCGGAAGGATCAGCGATACCGATTCTCCATGGGCTTCCATCCGGTTTGTCACCGACAAGACGGATGTTGCGTCCAACATTCAGGAATCCTGCTTCCATGCCTTCTTCCATCATTTTCGCAGCCGTATATTCAGCTGCATATCCCTTGGCAATACCACCGACATCCAGAGATGCTCCTTCTTCTGTAATGTAGACTGTAGACTTTTCTTCATCGATGACAACGTTTTCCCAGCCACCTTTTTCATGGGCTGTCTGCAGTTCGTCCATCGTCGGAACAGGTCCATATTTTCCGTCTGTATTCAGTTCAATGCCTTCTGTACGGTAGTTATGCCATACTTTCAG
>JAEDEK010000110.1 GCA_016293365.1 Bulleidia sp.
CAGGACCATATGAGTGAGTTACAAGCCTCGACTCTTTAGAGTCGGGGTAATTGACGCCTCGAACATGCCTAATGAGAATACACGATTCCTGTGACTTCCACAAGATAAAAAGATATGCATGTTAACGTTAACATGCATCAGGATGATTTGCTTCATAAAGTGTTTATGATAAAATGTTTTTCACTACAGGGGGAGATCACTATGTTAAATTACATTCTGGCGGTTGCTGTCGCATATCTGTTTGGATCCATACCATGGGGTCTGTTCATCGGACTGGTATTCTTCCACAAGGATCTGCGTAAGGAAGGCAGCGGCAATACCGGAGGAACAAATGCCGGAAGAGTTCTTGGCAGACCGATCGGTGTTCTTGTTATCGTTCTGGATGCTTTGAAAGCATTTATTTCCGTCGCCACTGCACATTATCTGGCACCGGGTTGTGAAGTGTATGCAGGACTGGCATGCTGCTTTGGACACTGCTTCCCGATCTTTACAAAATTCCAGGGAGGAAAGGCAGTTGCGACAAGCTATGGCTATTTCCTTGCGCTGGCATTATTTGTCACACATGACTGGCTGGCATCCTTTGTACTGCCGGTTGTATGTTTCTTCGGCATTCTGTTTTTCTCAAGAATGGTCAGTTTCTCATCCATGCTGGCTTTATGGATCAATGCTGTTGCCAGCACTCTGCTGTACTTCTTCAATGCAGGCAGTCTTCGTGTCAGTGTTCCGTTATCACTGATCATATTGAGTATCTTTGTCACATATCGGCACAGATCCAATATTGAAAGAATCATTGCCGGAAGTGAAAGCAGAATCAAATGGATGGGTAAGGCACCATGGGAAAAGTAGAAATGTTCCGCATGCCGATCAATATCGGCCCTACACCTCGTAAAGTCTGGGTATATCTGCCGGACTCCTACGCTTACAGAAAGAAAAAATACGATGTTCTGTACATGTTTGATGGACACAACATCTTCTATGACCAGGTTGCAACCTATGGCAAAAGCTGGGGCTTAAAAGAATATCTGGATCAGACAGGCATTGATCTTGTTGTGGTCGGAGTTGACTGCAATCACAAAGGTGATGGCAGACTTTCTGAATACTGTCCATATAAACCTGAGATCACCCATCTTGAGGATCTGCCTCAGGTGCCACCACTTGGCAGAAAAACAGCTAAGTGGTTCGTGGAAAAGCTCAAGCCGGAAATCGAAAAAAGATACCGCGTGCATTCCGATCGGAAACATGTCGGTATCGCCGGATCTTCCATGGGTGGACTCATGAGCGAATACATGATCACAGCCCACAATGATGTCTTCTCAAAAGCAGGCTGTGTATCTCCATCCACGCATTTCTGCTACAGTGAACTGAGCAGACTGATCAACGAAACGGATTTCAATCCGGATACCTGGATCTATATTGATCAGGGAAGCCAGGAAGTCCATGGAAAACGCCTGTTTATTGATGCAATGGATATGATGCTTCATATCAATCATATGTACAATGAAAAAGGCTGTCATACCTACCCGCACCTGACACCGGGTGGTCACCATTGCGAAGCGGACTGGGAAAGAATCGTACCTGTCTTCATTCCATATCTGTATCCACATCTTTTCAACAGGTGAAGATCATGCATGACTGCATGGTCTTTTTCTGTACACAAAAGGCAGGTTTTACCCTGCCCACTCATCAGTTTTTATAGTAGTTGATCAGACATCCATCCAGAAGAATCTGCTTTTCATCCTGTGTCAAAGCCCCCAGTGACAGACTGACGGTCTGTACCGTGTCTTTGGACAGTACATAACCGGTGCATGGTTCATCCTTTTTCAGATGTTCTGCCACATCCGGCACATATACCCATGCCCCTGTAACCAGTACACGTTCATCTTCTGTAACAAATGGAAGAATACCCCAGTTGATACAGTTGGAACGATAACGCTTTGTTGCATATTCCTTTGCAAAGTTCGCTCCACCACCGAGAACTCTCTGACAGGAGGCTGCCTGTTCACGGGCGGAACCATCTCCCGGTTTCCTTGCATAGATAGCAGATGCGATGTTGCACCTGTCACCTTCCACATTCACGCCTGCTCTGCGATAGGCATCGAGCACATCAGAAAGATCGTCCATGGAAAGGGCTGCGACTTTCTTTGCTTCAGGTACATAGGCAGGATCTCTTCTGCTTAATGTAAATTCAGCAAGTCGAAGCGGATTGGAACGATAGGAAGAAGTTTCACCGGATGGAATCAGTTCATCTGTTGTTGTGACATCATCTTCAATATGAGAAACAATCTTCAGCAGAATATGATCCTGTAAGGATGGCTGGTCTGGCCAGTCCTTGATATTCGGACCATAGATCAGATCAAAGTCAGGCTGTGGATGACCATAGCCGTTATAGACTCTGCGATCATAGATTTCATGATGGAATACCATCGGTGGACAGATCTGATGATCCGTTACAACATCCGTTGCGGCAGTCAGAATGCCTTTATTTGCAGCTGTGGCAGCGATGGATCTTGCATCCATCAGACATACACCGGCAATCTGACCTTCATTTGGTTTGGATCCTTCTCTGTTCGGGAAGTTTCTTGTTGTATGGCGGATGGAAAGTTCGCCATTGGCTGGTGTATCACCTGCACCAAAGCATGGACCGCAGAATGCTTCACGGAAGACAGCACCTGCATCAACCAGATCTGTTACTGCACCGTTTTCCATTAAGGAGCGGTATACCGGCATGGAATCCGGATAGACGGAAAGACGGAACTGTTCATTACCGGTATTTCCGTTTTTCAGGATGGAAGCTGCAGCACAGATGTTTTCATATGTACCACCGGAACATCCGGCAATCACACCCTGGTCCACATGAATTTTTCCTTCTTCATCTACCTTTTCGACAAGGTTCATCTGTGCCTTACCGGATAACTGCCTGTTGGCATTGTCCTGAATTTCCTGCAGAATCTTCTTTGGATTTTTCTGAAGATCATGAATGGACATCGCAAGAGATGGATGCATCGGTAAAGCAATCATGGATTCGATTTCATTCAGATCGACAATGATGGCACGATCGTAACATGCCCCTTCCTGAATCTTCATTTCCTGATATGCTTCCGGTCTGCCATGTACTTCAAAATATTCACGTGTTGTTTCATCGGTTTCCCAGATGGAAGAAAGACATGTTGTTTCCGTTGTCATGACATCCACACCGTTTCTGAAATCCTGAGACAGTGAGGCAATACCCGGGCCTGCAAATTCCATAACTCTGTTTTTGACAAAGCCGGATGCATAGGTAGCTTCCACCAGAGCAAGTGCCACATCATGTGGACCGATCCCCGGCTTTACTTCACCAACCAGATAGATCAGAACAACTTCAGGGCGCTGAATATCCCATGTCCGTTTCAGAAGCTGCTTGGCAAGTTCTCCTCCACCTTCTCCGACACCCATCGTACCTAAAGCACCATAACGTGTATGAGAATCGGATCCAAGAATCATCCTGCCACAGCCGCTCATCATTTCTCTGTTGTAGGAGTGAATGACACCCATGTTCGGTGGTACATAGATACCGCCGTATTTATGTGCTGCGCTGAGCGCGAATCTGTGGTCATCTTCATTGATTGTTCCACCAACCGCACATAATGTGTTATGACAGTTTGTCAGTACATATGGCACAGGAAATTCCTTTAGTCCCGATGCACGTGCTGTCTGAATGATACCGACATAGGTAATATCATGAGATGTCAGAGAATCAAATGTGATATGCATCACAGATGGATCTGATGGATGATCATGGCTTTTGAGAATCTGATAGGCAAGTGTCAGATCTCTTCCATGATCATTGAGGGCTTCCCTTACCGGTCTGCCGTCCTTGATCCATACTTTTTCTTTGATCAGTTCCATTACAGTTTCTCCTTTACCGCCTGTGTAAACACTTTTGTTCCTGCCGTTCCGCCGATATCACATGTTGTATAGATACCTTCTTCTACAACACTGTAAACTGCCTGTTCCAGCTTCTTTGCCTGATCAATCATGCCATGATCCTTTAATAACATCGCATAGGATAACAGAAGTGCTGTCGGATTGGCCTTATCCTGACCGGCAATATCCGGTGCAGAGCCATGTACAGCTTCATAGATCGTCACGTTTTCACCGATATTGGCACTTGGGGCAAAACCAAGTCCACCGACAAGCCCGGCACAAAGATCAGAAATAATATCTCCGTACAGATTTGGTGCCACAAGAACATCAAACTGTGTCGGATCTGTAACAAGCTTCATGCATAATGCATCGATGATGACATCACTGCTTTCTATCATCGGATATTCCGCTGCAACTTTACGGAATGTATTCAGAAACAGACCATCTGTCAGTTTCATGATATTAGCCTTATGAACAGCAGTTACTTTTTTTCTTCCCTGCTTCAGGGCATATTCAAACGCAAAACGTGCGATTCTTTCGCTTGCTTCCTCACTGATCAGTTTGATGCCATGGGCAGTACGGGAATCATACATGTATTCAATTCCCTTATACAGATCTTCCGTGTTTTCCCGCACAATCACAAGATCCACATTTTCATAGCGGGATGGTACGCCTGCAATGCTGTGAACAGGTCGCAGGTTGGCATATGTGGAGAATGCCTGGCGCAGATAGACATTGATCGATCTGAAACCTGAACCGATCGGTGTAGCTGTCGGTCCTTTTAAGGCAACACCAAGTTCATTGATTCTTTCCAGCAATCCCTTTTCCATCAGATCTCCACTGCTGCTGTGATATTCCGCACCAGCCTGGAATACCTCCCATTCAATGCCTGTATTCAGTGCCTCATTGATTTCAATGACGCTTTCTGCAATCTCTTTCCCAATCCCGTCACCCGGTATTAAAACTGCTTTCATAAAAATTTTCCCTTTCTTTTCATTCTATTGTATAATAAACCATACGATTTTCAAAAAGAATTGGAGGAAGTGCATATGTTATATCCTGATATCCCGGAATTATCCAAACAGCAGCTGAGTGATCTTTGCGAAGAATTCCGTCGTCATAACTTCATCAACCCGGAAATCAGTGAAAAGCTGGGGGTCAAACGTGGACTCCGAAATTCGGATGGAACGGGAGTTCTGGCAGGATTGACAAACATCTGTGATGTTGTCGGCTATGACAAAGATGAAAACGGTAGAATCATCCCGAAGGATGGATGCCTGATCTATCGTGGCATTGATCTCAATGATATCGTTGAAGAATCCATCCGGAATGACCGTTTCATGTTTGAGGAAGTTGTATGGCTGCTGTTATTCGGATCTTTGCCGGATGAAAAGACACTGAAGCATTTCACGAATCTGATTGAAAACCACAGAGAACTGCCGGAAGGATTTGCAGAATCCATGATCATCGCTGCCCCTTCCCCGAATATCATGAATAAGATGGCAAGATCTGTACTGGCGATGTATTCCTATGATTCGGATGCAGAAGATCCATCGTTGGAAAACATTCTCCGTCAGTCCATGAATCTGATCGCGGAACTGCCGACCATGATGGTATATGCCTATATCACAAAACTGCATGTCTATGAACATGGTCCATTATATTTCCATTATCCTGTCAAAGGTCTGTCCACTGCCGAACATATTCTTTCCATCTATCGTATGGATCAGAAATATACCCATGAAGAAGCAAGACTGCTGGATCTTTGTCTGATTGTACATGCTGATCACGGTGGTGGCAACAACTCCACATTTGCTGATCGTGTCCTTTCTTCCACCGGTACAGACACCTATTCCGCTATTGCCAGTTCCATTCTTGCTTTAAAGGGTCCAAAACATGGTGGTGCAAACCTGAAGGTCATGCGGCAGCTGGATGATATCATGGCTAATGTCGAAAACATCCATGATGAAAAACAGATCAAAGACTATCTGAGAAAGATCATCCGTAAAGAAGCCGGTGATCGCAGCGGCCTCATCTATGGAATCGGTCATGCGGTATATACAAAAAGTGATCCGCGTGCGCAGATTCTCAAGCAGCAGGAAAAGACACTCGCCTATGAAAAAGGATATGGCGATCAGTATGAAGTATTGTGTGCCATTGAACGTCTTGCACCGATTGTATTTGCAGAAGAAAAAGGACAGACAAAGAATGTCTGTGCCAATGTCGACCTGTTCTCCGGTCTTGTCTATCGTATCCTCGGTATATCCGAAGATCTGTTTACTCCGATTTTCGCCATTGCCAGAGTTGCCGGATGGTGTGCCCACAGAATTGAGGAAGTGGAATTTGCCAACCGGATCATCCGTCCTGCCTATCGTTATATCGGCGAAGAAAACAAGCAGTATATTCCATTATCCAGACGTGAAAAATCAGAGGA
>JAEDEK010000006.1 GCA_016293365.1 Bulleidia sp.
AGAAGAACTCCTCCTTCTGCTCCCGGTCGTCCAGCCCTGCAACCAGCGTAGAATCCGCAGCCCAGTCCACGATCCAGCCGTCCTCGGTCTGGCTGGCGGTGATGGTAAAGTCCAGCCCAGTCAGCTCGCTGAGTGATTGGGCCAGTTCCTCGGCAGTCTTTTGGGCACCGGTATATTCGATGGGGTATTCTTTGACCTCATCGGCATAGAAAACGGCATAGAGGATATCGGTCTGGGTACGCTCTGCTGCACTCGGTGCCGGTTCCGCCGGCGTCGATGAGTTTGACGTGTCGGATGGCGATGCACGCTTGCAGGCCGAAAGGCTCAGTAGGAACAGTACGGAAAGTGTAAGCACCCAAAAATTGCGAAAGTTTTTCATTTTTCATTTCCTCTCTATCCGTTGACTCAGTCACAAATGCGGAAGAACAGGTAGTTGTAAGGTTCTTCCGAGTCACCATCCATAATATAGCTCTCAGCCATTCTGCTCCTTTCTTACAACTGCTTTTCAATTCACCACAAATGAGCCGCAGTCATATGTATTAGGGGGGAGAAACCACCCTTTACATATTACCACTTGATATTGGATTGTTTGTTACATTATCAATTTCATCAATAATCAATATGATGATTCTTTTTAGAATAAATGCACATATTCTCTTTTAAGTGCCTGGGACAGTTCACCAGCTCGAACTGTACACCTGTATACTGGTAATCTTCTGTAAAATCTGTAGTGCTGGTCGGTATTCTTCAATTGATCGGTATTCTTTGATTATGCATCATTCATCAGTATTTTAAAGTCCATATAGATTACCACATAATCATTGTTGAGAAATTCTTCAGAAACATGTAGTGTGATGTTTTTACTGCAATGTAAGCGCTTGCACTTATATTGCTTCAATAGTATACTGAGATTGTAAAGGAGGGCATTAATATGCTGAATAAACGAATTATTTCGCTTTCACTGTGTATTACTTCATTTGCCCTTTTCCCCGTTTTTGCAAAGGAAAACAGCGATACGTTTATGACTCTCTCTGAATATAATAATAAGTATGGTGCGAATGACATTGATGTTGAGGATGATCCTGGAGAATTACTTACCTTAGATGAATACAATTCAATGTATGGGAATGAAGAAGAGTTTCTTACTTTAGATCAGTATAATTCTACATATAGTAATGAAGAAGAAATCCTGAATAATCCTCAAAATCTCTACTCATCTTCTGCATGGACAATTTCACCTGTAAAGCAGCAAACAAAACCTATCATTGTCGAACGGGGAGCTTTGCAAGTTGGAACCATTACTTTACAGTATCAAACCGACATACAGGGAGGAAGACCTCAATTTCTGTACGATAAATGTCATTTATCTTATCCAAACTTAATAACATATCACTTTTCAGGGGATTGTATTTCAGTATACTTCAGCTTTGTCAATGGTGAAACGAAAGATCACTCATGGGTATATTTCTATCCGAATTAATATAGGGTAATTTTGAAATCAGCTTTGTATTAGATACAACTTTTCCCCTTGATTCTACTATAGCATTTATGATCTGTATGTATTCCATCCGGTTATGAATGCATTAAATGAAACGATATTTCATTTAATTTCAGATTCTGAAACCGAATTTAAGCAGATTACTCAATTCAATACTTGCAGAAAACGTTATTTTATGCGATTGTAAAGGAGGCATAAGTTATACTTTTGCCTTTCACAGTTTATTTTTTTGAAACGGGATTAAGCAGTCGGATAACGACTGTTTTTTCCTGCATTTTAAAAAGATGCCTGAAAAGACATCATTTTTCTGAATCAAATTTCAGTTTTCTCATCATCTGTCCTGGATGATTTTCATGATAGGCATCAAATTTCTGACGGTCCAGTACATGGGTATAGATTTCTGTTGTACTGATATCAGCGTGTCCAAGGATTTCCTGAATCGTTCTTAAATCAGCCCCTGCCTGCAGCATATGCGTTGCGTAGCTATGACGGAGTCTATGTGCGGTGATATGTTTCTGAAATCCAAGTTCTGTACATTTTTTCTGTAACAGAAGATCCACATGAGCAGTCGTCATTTTTCTGCCATGCCCGTTAAGAAAAAACAGATTTGTTTTTTCCTTGATAAGACATGGTCGGATGACATCCCGATAGTATTTCAGAAAACCTGTCATTCCAGAGGGCAATGGAACAATTCTTTCCTTGTCCCCTTTCCCTTTTACGCGAATGGTACATGTATTCAGATCGACATGGTTGAGTGTCAGAGAAGTTACTTCCGATACACGCAGTCCACATGCATAGATTGTTTCCAGCAGTGCATGGTCTGCATACTGAGACGGATCCTGATCATCAAAGGAATTCATCAGAGCCTGGATCTCTTCTACTGAACAGATATCCGGGAGATTTTTGCGTACCGTATTGACTTCAATGTTGATACATGGATCATCAAAGCCATGCATGAAATTCATATCGGCATGAAATCCACGGATGGACGATGCATAGCGTGCTATGGTAGCTGGCTGTTTTGTTTTTCTTTGCTGAACAAGGAAATCCTGTACATGATCAGCTGTGATTTCTTCCATTGTCTCAATGCCCTGCTGTTTGAGCCAGCTGACATACAGATTAAGATCTTTGTGATAGGAATACACTGTATTTTCACTTTTTCCCTGATTCAATGACAGGTGCATCAGATATTCCTCAAGTGCTTCATCAATGTTCATTTCCGTTTCTCCATTAAGGCACTGGCACGAACAAATGCCTTTGCCCCTAAAGAGTGATTCAGGTCCGCAATGACTTCCCCGGTTTCCGCCCTTCTTTCCTGCTGCTCATCAAACAGGCTCAGCTGATGAAGAACAAATGAATCTTCTACAAAATCGGATACCGTAATGCCAAGCAGTCTTACTGCATCCCCTTCTTCCCAGTTTTCATCAAACAGCTGCATGGCCTGTACAAACAGATCATCGCTGCGGAATACAGGCTCACGCAGTGACCGGGAACGGTCTGCATTATGAAGATCATAATAACAGATCCGGATGGATACCTTTGTTCCTGCCCGGTTTGCGGTTTTCAGACGCTGGGAAAGTGTGCGGGCAAGGGAACGGAATACCCCTTTGATTTCATCATAGTCTGTGACATCTTCCAGAAGTGTTTCTGAAATACCCATGGAACGTGCTTCATATTCCATCAGCATTTCAGAATGATCAATGCCTCGTGCCCGTTCCAGTATTTCTTCTGTATTCTTTCCAAATACCGGCTTGAGTCTATTCAGATCTGGATAATTGGCAAGATCTCCGATGGTATGGATATTGAGCTCCTCCATGTACGGCAATGTCTTTTTTCCGATTCCCCGCATGTCTTTGATCGGTAAAGGCCACATGATCGATGGGACATCACGAATGCGCAGTACAGTAATACCCATCGGCTTTTTCATATCACTGGCCATTTTGGCAAGAAACAGATTTGGTCCGATTCCGATGGAACACTGCAGGCCGGTTTCTCTGCGGATTCTCTGCTGCAGCTCCCATGCCAGGTCCAATGGTCTTTCATACCTGCGGATCGTTTCTGTCATATCCACATAGCATTCATCAATGGATGCCTGTTCCACGCGGGCGGAATACAGACTGACAATCGCAATAAACTGACTGGAGAGCTCTTCATAATAATGATAATGACCTTCCTGAATGATCAGATCCGGACATAGACGAATTGCTTCCTGGATGGACATTCCACTGGAAACGCCATATTTTCTGGCTTCATAACTGGCAGTGGATACAACCGATCTTCTGGTATGTCCTGCCACTGCCATTGGTTTACCGGCTAAAGATGGATTGAGAAGGACTTCTGCACTGGCAAAAAAGGCATTCAGATCAACATGAAAATATACCCTGGCCATCAGCCGCGATTCCTTTCATACAGTTCCTTTGCAGCAAGCAGTGAAGAATCACTGATGACACCGGATGCGATTAAGGCAAGCTGATGAATGATACCATCCTCATCCAGCTGACTGACAGTGGAATGCGTCGATGCACCATCATCTGCCTTGGATACAAAGTAGTTGGTATCGGCGCATGCTGCAACCTGAGCAAGATGGGTGACCGCAAATACCTGACAGGTATCGGAAAGAGACTTCATCTTACGTCCGATTGCCGTAGCGACCGGTCCTGATACACCGGTATCGATTTCATCAAAGATGACGGTTTCAATGCCCATCAGATGGGTGAAAATGACTTTCAGTCCAAGCATGAGTCTGCTCAATTCACCACCGGAAGCTGTCAAAGAAAGAGGTTTGAGCGCTTCTCCTTTATTCATGGAAATATGGAATTCACAGGATTCCGCACCATGAGCTGTCGGTTCTGTTTCATCGGTAAACACAGTGGAAAAACGTGCATTGACAAGCATGAGATCCTTTAACTGCTCCTGAATGGCTTCATCCAGAAGATGGCTGTTTTTTCTTCTTGCCTGTGACAGAGATCTGCTGATGGAATCATATTCTTTTCGTGCACGATCAATTCTGCGACTGATATCCGAAAGATATTCCTGTCTGTTTTCAAAGGAATCAACCATCTGCTGCAGTTGCTCCTTTTTCGCCAGTACTGCTTCAATGGAACCTCCGTATTTCCGTTTGAGCCGGTTGATGGTAAAAAGTCTTTCCTCCATCTGATTGATTTCATCTTCGGAAAGATTCATCTCATCCCGCAAAGAAGCAAGGGAGCTCATCGCATCATCGAGCGCATAATAACAGTCATTCACCGTATCACTGATGGATGTGATGGCATCATCTTTCATGCTTCCGATCAGCCTGTTGATTTCATACAGCTGATCTGATACATGCTCTTGATACAGGGAAAAGATCTCATTCATCTTTTCATAGGAATCCTTCAATAGCTCAAACCGCTTTTCCTTTTCTTCAAGAGCAGTATCCTCACCGATCTGCAGATCTGCAGTTTCGATTTCATTGATCTGATAACGGTAGAATTCCAGATCATCCTGGTTGAATGTTTCATGTTCCAGGCGGTACCTTTCTTCCACCAGGCTGTGATAGATTTGATATGCCTTCTGTACCGCATCACACTGCTTTTCATTGTTGAGAAAACGATCCAGCAAAGGCAGATGATTAGCGGTATTGAGCAGGTAGGAATTATCCCTTTGTCCATGGATATCGATCTGGTTTTTCAGCACTTCCCGTAACAGGGATAACGGTGCAATACGATGATCGATGCGGACGGTAGATTTTCCTGCTTTTGTGATTTCACGGGTGAAGGTAACATCCCCCTGCCATACAAATCCTGCTTCCTGCAGTACATGCATGGCAGAAAGATCATTGCTCAGATCAAATGTACCTTCAATGATTGCCTTTTCACTTCCCTTTGCCACAACAGAAGAGCTTGCTCTGTTTCCACACAACAGGGAAATCGCATCAATCAGGATGGACTTACCGGCACCTGTTTCACCAGTAAAGGCACTGAATCCTTCATTGAAATCCAGTGCGAGTTTTTCAATCAGTACGAAGTTTTGAATGTAGAGATTTCTAATCATAATTTCAGTTCTTTTTCTATTTCGTCCATGAGTGTATTCATATCGATATGCAGTTCACGGCGAAGCAGTCTTTCACTCCCATGTTGTACATATACATCAGGAATTCCGATTCTATGCATTTTTAATGATAAATTTTTTGAATTTGTGTATTCCAGAATCAGAGAACCGAGTCCATGAATCAGTGTATCCCCCTCATACGTGATGCAGTGCATGTCCTTTTCGACAAGCCATTCAATCATTTCCTTATCCAGAGGCTTAAGGAAACGACAGTTGATTACCGTAACCGGAAGATCATTTGCCATGACCTTTTCATATACGGTTTCCACACTTTCTCCATATGTCAGCACTGCCACACGATTTTCCTTTCGATCGTTATGTTTTACCCATGTACCGATTTCGATTTTCTTTGCCTGATAAGAGGAATCAAATGGAATGACGGACTTGGAAAAACGGATGGCATAAGGATGATTCTGATGGAATGCGGTATGAACAAGATCCATTGTTTCATTGGCATTGCATGGCTGGGCGATGATGATGTTCGGCAATGCACTCAATAATCCAAGATCATAGATACCATGATGTGTTTCACCATCACTTCCGACAATACCTGCATGGTCTATACCGATCACCACCGGCAGATCCATCCGGCATATATCATGATTGATCTGGTCGTAACATCTTTGCAGGAAGGAACTGTAGACGACAAAATATGGACGTTTACCGGATAAGGCAAGTCCTGCCGCAAATGTTGCTGCATGTTCTTCCGCAATCCCTGTATCAAAGCTTCTTTCCGGAAATTTCGCAAAAAAGGAGTTCAGCTTTGAACCGTTTGCCATGGCAGGAGTAATCGCAACAACATCTCTGTTATCTTCTGCTTCCTGAATCAGCTGATGGGTCATCACGGATGCCCATGGCAGATAACCGGCAGGCGTATCGTGCAGCGGTTTACCGGTGGATGGATTGAATGGACCAACGCCATGCCAGTATCCTTCCCGGTCATTTTCACAAGGGGCATAACCCTTTCCCTTTTTGGTAATGACATGTACAACGATCGGTCCTTCATGATTTCTGACCGCTTTGAATACCTGAATCATGTCATGGATGTTATGACCATCTACCGGTCCGATATAGTCAATACCGTATTCACCGAAAATACCGGTATCCACGATCTGTTCCTTGATGGAATCACGCATCGTAACAAGGCTTTTGTAAAGACCTTCTCCAACTGCACTGTGCTTGAGATTGCGTTTGAGATTCTGTTTGATGTTCAGATAGCCGTTGGAGGAACGCAGTTTGGAAAAGGCAGAAGAAAGTGCACCGACATTGCGGGAAATGGACATATTGTTGTCATTGAATACAATGATGATCCTTCTTTTCTCACTGCCGATTTCATTAAGTGCTTCCAGAGCCATTCCTGAGCTCATTGCACCATCACCGATCACTGGAACGATACAGTAATCATCATGATCAAGATCACGCGCTACCGCCATCCCAAGGGCTGCTGAAAGCGATGTGGAACTGTGCCCGGCTTCCCATACATCATGCTCGCTTTCCTTTCGTTTTTCAAAACCGGAAAGACCTCTGTACTGACGCAGTGTATTGAAAGCACCAGCTCTTCCGGTCAGGATTTTATGGGTATAGCACTGATGGCCGACATCAAAGAAGATTCTGTCCACCGGTGAATGAAAGACATAATGCAGGGCTATGGTCAGATCAACAACCCCAAGGTTACTTGCCAGATGCCCACCGGTTTTTGAAATGGACTGAATCAGAAAAGAACGGATCTCACGTGCCAGCTGTTCCAGCTCACTTACACTCATCTTCTTCAGAAAATCAGGATTCTGAATATCTGTCAGGTTCATAATGCCACCTTCATATTCTGCGTGTGCGGATCTGCTCCACCATGTTCAAAAGACCCGTACCGTCAAATTCAGGTAAATGACGGATTGCATCTTCCGCCTGTGTATACAGATCATTCATCATCTTTTCCGCTTTATCCATACCAAGCAGTGTCACGCTTGTCACTTTTTCATTTCTTGCATCCGAGTTTGATTTACCAAACTGCTCCGGGGTCAATTGCACATCGAGGATATCATCCTGGATCTGGAATGCCAGTCCGATCATATTACCGATGGAATGCCACTGTTCAATGATGTCTTCACTCTGTCCACAAAGGCATGCGCCGATCATCAATGGGATGCTTAAAAGACATCCTGTTTTGTATGTATGCACATCAACAAGATAGTTCCAGTCACTGCACAATGATTCATTCATATCCAGATCCTGTCCATGCACCATACCATCTGCACCTGCCATCCTGGCAAGCATGGCAATGCATCTGACTTTGATATCCGATGGTGTCTCTGCCTTTGCACATGTTTCAAACGCAAATGTCAATAGACCATCCCCGGCAAGAATGGCTGTTGCCTCATCAAACTGTTTATGACATGTCGGTCTGCCTCTTCTCAGATCATCATTATCCATGGCAGGCAGATCATCATGAATCAAAGAGTAGGTATGAATCATTTCAATGGCTGCTGCATATTCATCACCACAGGATTCCTGCTTACCATATCCCTTCAGCGTTTCATACAGAAGATTTGGACGGATGCGTTTTCCTCCTGCAAGAAGAGAATACGACATAGCTTCTTTGACACGGGAATCATGCAGACGGTTCAGACAGTTTTTCAGTACTTCTTCAATCCGCATCGGACTCACCGCCATTCTTTTCCATGATGTCCTTGACCTGTGCTTCAAACTCATTGAGTTTTTCATTGCAGGCACGGACAAGCTTCAGTCCTTCTTCAAACAGCTGAATGGATTCATCCAGAGGACGTTCATTTTTTTCCAGTTCACTGACGATTTCATCCAGGCGTGCCATAGATGTTTCAAATTTCATTTTCTGTGCCATGTATTACCTCCGTTATCTCTGCTTCCACGCTTCCCTTACTCAGACGTATGGAAACATTGTCTCCTTTTTTCAGGACAGTGGAATCCTTTACAGGGACTGTGTCCTTTGTCATAACGCTGTAGCCTCTGGCCAGTATCTTTAAAGGCGAATAGGCATCCAGCAGGGCACTCTGCAGACTCATTCTATCATTGATCTGCTGTAATCGCAGGTGTATTTGCTCCATGATTTTTTCTTTCTGCTTCCGGATGCTGTCTTTATGATTATCCAGCATCTTTATCTGTGACAGGTTCAACGCCTGTTGTTTGTTTTCAATCTGTTTTCTCAGATCCATCATCCGGGAAGAAGCAATCATATGAAAACGCTGCTGCAGCTGCATCAGATGCATCTGATCCTTGTGAATCATAAGTGGAAAATGCATGAGCTTTGCAGAATAATGCTGCAGTAACATCCTTTGGGTATCCGTAATTTTGGATGGATCACTCAATACAGGGCAGGTACTCAGATGGTCCAGATGAATTCTTGCCCCATCCATTCTGCTTTGGATCTGATGATGCATACGCATGGCATATTGATGCAGCATGGCGGATACTTCATTTCTGTCCGGAACTGCTGTTTCCACAGCACCGGTTGGAGTATTGGCACGTACATCGGCTGTATAATCGCATAATGTAAAGTCAATTTCATGGCCAATGCCTGTCACAACAGGGGTATTCATCTGATAGATGAACCTTGCCAGTGCTTCATCATTGAAACACCACAGATCTTCGATGGAACCACCACCACGTACCAGAAGAATGACATCGTGGCCTCCTTCATCCGCACGTCTTAAAGCCTCGATGATTTTCGGTGCAGCATCCATTCCCTGTACAGGTGCAGGATATTCATGCAGACTGGCACATGGCCATCTTTTCTGCAATGTGATCAGCACATCTTCTCTTGCGGCTGTATTGTTTCCGGTTACGAGTGCCACATCCATCGGATATGACGGCAGCTTCTTTTTATGAGCTGCATCAAACAGCCCTTCTTCCTGCAGCCGTTTCTTCATTTCTTCCAGTTTCAGATACAGATCACCGATACCGGCAGGCCGCATGGCTGTGACCATGATCTGCAGACTACCACCGGCTTCATAGACGGATACATCCCCTTTCAGTTCCACTTTATCGCCATTGTTTACCGGAAAGGTGGTACGGCGGTTGTACGACGAAAACATCACACAGGAAATACTGGATTTTTCATCTTTCAAGGAAAAATACCAGTGGCCGCTGTATGGTTTACGAAGATTGGATATTTCCCCTTGTACAAGTACACCATGCAATACAGGATCACTTTCCAGTGATCCTTTCAGGTAATGTACAAGTGTGGATACAGGGATGATACGCCGGCTCATATGATATCCAGAACACGGTTGATGAGTCTGTAGGCATCCTCATCACAGAACTTCTTGGCAAGTTCCACATACTCATCGATGATTACCGCAGCCTGTGTCTGCTTCATTTCAAATTCGGAGCAGCCACATAACAGAATGGCGCGTTCAATCGCACCAAGTCGGGAAAACTTCCATCCTTCTTTCAGTACTTCATTGATATAACCTTCATAAGTATCGGCATTGTCGACTGCTGTATGAACAAGCTGCGTAAAATAGGAATCAACTTTATCAATCTTTCGTTCAAATGTATCTTCAATCAGCGTATCCACGTCACGGTTGACAAGCAGATACTGATATACGGCGATCATCGCCTTTTCACGTTCCTGACTTCTTTTCATTTTATTTCTCCTGTCTTTCATTCTACCATGTTTTAAGACTCTTTTGCCATTCGATTTCTTGCATCCTTCGGCCTGTTATCATAAAATATGAGCCATGGGCGAAACAACAGTACAGTACAGCTGGATCAGAAAGTTCTTTCTGCATCTGCATACCATCAATACACATCGCTTTGAGGTCATGAAAAACTGCTTTGCCTGTGGTCTTTATTTTCAGGGACTTACGCATGACCTTTCCAAATATTCACCTTCTGAATTCATTGAGTCTGTTCGTTATTTTCAAGGCAACCGTTCCCCATACATGTACGAAAAAGAACATTTCGGGTATGCGAATGGATGGATGCACCACAAAGGAAGAAACAGACATCATTGGGAATACTGGTATGACCTTAAGGATGGCATTTGGCAGCCATTACCGATGCCGTATCCATATTTTGTGGAAATGGTTTGTGACAGAGTCGCCGCCTGCAGAATCTATCAGAAAAAAGCTTATACAAGTGCCTCTGCATTGGAATATTTCAATACCAGAAACGACAGGCTGTATATGCATCCTTCTACGGCTGAACAGCTGCATGATGTATTACAGCAGATTGCCCAAAATGGTGAAAAAGCCGTCTTTGCTCAATTGAAAATGCAGCTGAAGCAGTATCGGAAACCACAGACAGATCAGAGATGATCTGCTTTTTTATAGAAAAAAGGCTCCCAGGGGAACCTTTCAAGGATTACTTGTTGTAGCTGTTGTCGTTGTGCTTGACGGTGACATCATGTGCGCCGCCTTCAACAATGGAGGTAGCGGATACAAGTGTCAGCTTGGCTTTCTGCTGCAGCTCAGGAATTGTCAGAGCACCGCAGTTGCACATGGTGGAACGGATCTTCAGCGTTGTCATTGCGACGTTGTCCTTTAATGTACCTGCATATGGAACATAGGAGTCAACACCTTCTTCAAAGCTGAGCTTCTTACCCTGACCAAGGTCATATCTGCCCCAGTTTCTTGCACGGGCAGAACCTTCACCCCAGTATTCCTTGACCGTGTTGCCGTTGACAACAAGTTTCTGACCAGGAGCTTCTTCAAAACGGGAGAAGTATCTACCCAGCATGACAAAGTCAGCACCCATCGCAAGAGCCAGTGTCATATGGTAGTCATAGACAATACCGCCATCCGAACAGATCGGTACATAGACACCTGTTTCTTCAAAGTACTTATCACGTGCTGCAGCAACTTCAATAACAGCAGTTGCCTGACCACGTCCAATTCCCTTTGTTTCACGGGTAATACAGATGGAACCGCCACCGATACCGATCTTGATGAAGTCAGCACCAGCATCGGCAAGGAAACGGAAACCTTCTTCATCGACGATGTTGCCGGCACCGATCTTGACTGTATCGCCATAGTTTTCTCTGACCCATTTGATGGTATCTGCCTGCCAGCAGGAATAACCTTCAGAAGAGTCGATGACAAGGCAGTCAACACCAGCCTTGACAAGAGCCGGAATTCTTTCACGATAGTCACGGGAGTTGATACCAGCACCTACCATCAGTCTCTTCTCATCATCGGAAAGTTCATTTGGGAATTCCTTATGAGAATCGTAGTCCTTACGGAATACCATGTATAACAGATGATCGTTATCATCTACGATTGGAAGTGTATTAAGCTTGTTATCCCAGATCAGATCATTGGCATCTGACAGCGTTGTTTCCTTACCACCTACAACAAGATGTTCTCTTGGTGTCATGAATGCGGAAACCGGTGTATCCGATGTCATTCTGGAAATGCGGTAGTCACGGGATGTAACCATACCAAGCAGCTTTCCGTTGCTTGTACCATCATCTGTAACCGCCATCGTGGAATGTCCTGTTTCTTCCAGAAGATCCAGTACATCCTGTAATGTAGCGTCAGGTTTGATATTGGAATCGGAAATGACAAATCCAGCCTTGTAGTTCTTGACGCGCGCTACCATTGCTGCCTGAGATTCAATGGACTGAGAACCGAAAATAAAGGACATGCCACCTTCTTTTGCTAATGCGATACCCAAACGATCACCTGATACAGACTGCATAACTGCAGATACCATCGGGATGTTAAGAGAAATTGCCGGTTCCTCACCCTTTCTGAATTTCACCAATGGTGTTTTCAGGGACACATTGTCCGGAATGTTTTCAGGACCTGTGTATCCTGGTATCAGTAAATACTCACTGAATGTATGAGATGGTTCGTTGTAATACTTTGCCATGTATCTTTTCTTACCCTCCGTTTTTTTAATTTTGACTATTATACACAATTAAACAGGTTTCGTACAGTAAAGATATGGTATAATTTTCCTCGTTTAAGGAGAAAACCATGAAGTTAAAAAACAGTTTCTTTTATACCCTGCGTGAAAATGTCAGAGATGAAGAACTTGTCAGTTCCAATCTGCTCGTTCGCGCCGGTTTTATCAAAAAAAGTTCTGCCGGTGTATATATGATGCTGCCGCTTGGCTTACGTGTCATGCAGAAGATCGAAGAGATCATCCGACAGGAAATGGATGCCACAGGCTGCCAGGAAGTACTGATGCCTTCCCTGATTCCAGAAGAAGTGTATGTATCCAGTGGAAGACGTGAAGGATTCGGTTCCTCCATGTTTGCCCTTAAAGACAGAAAGGGTCAGGACTATGTTCTTGGTCCAACCCATGAAGAACTGTTTGCCCTTGCAGCAAAGATGAAGATCAGATCCTACAAGGATATGCCATTCTCTCTGTATCAGATGCAGACAAAGTTCCGTGATGAACCAAGACCTCGTTTCGGTCTGATCCGTGTACGTGAGTTCATCATGAAGGATGCGTATACATTTGATATGGATGAAGCAGGACTGGACGCTGCCTATGCAAAGCAGTTCAATGCCTATAAGAACATCATGGACAGACTGCATCTGGATTATCGAATTGTAAGAGCAGATACCGGTGTCATGGGTGGTCTGCTTTCCGAAGAATTCCAGGCTATCACACCGATTGGTGAAGATGTTCTTGTTCTCTGCGATTCCTGTGATTTTGCAAGCAACATCGAAGTCGCTCCATGTATCCCGCAGAAACCTGAAGTCATTGAAGAAGAAAAGGAAATGTATCTGGAAGAAACACCGAACTCCCGTACGATTGAAGAAGTTGCGGAACACTTCCATCTGGATGCAAAGAAGTTTGTCAAGACACTGATCTACAGCGTGGATGGGAATCCGGTTGCTGTTATGGTCAGAGGTGATCGCGATGTCAATGAAACAAAACTGAGAAAGATGCTGAATGCCACAAATGTGGAACTGGCTGATGCTGATACGGTTGTCCGTGTTACAGGTGCACAGGTCGGATTTGCCGGTCCAATCGGTATTCAGTGCCCTGTTTATGCAGATGAAGAAGTACTTTACATGCAGAACTTCATTGTTGGTGCCAATAAGACAGGCTATCACTATGCCAATGTCAACAATAAGGACTTTACACTCACAGGTCATGGAGATCTGAGAAACATCATGGAAGGTGACATCTGTCCAAAGTGCGGTGGAACAATCGAGTTCAAGCACGGTATTGAAGTCGGTAACACATTCAAACTCGGTACAAAGTATTCCAAGGCTCTGGATTTACGTTATCTTGATTCCAATAACCAGCTGCAGGATGTATGGATGGGTTCCTATGGTATCGGTCCAGCCAGAGCCATGGCTGCACTTGCTGAACAGAACGCAGATGAAAACGGCATCAACTGGCCGATTGAAGTTGCGCCATATCAGATTGCCATCGTCATCATTTCCACAAAGGATGCCCAGCAGGTTCAGGAAGCACAACGCATCTATGAAGAGCTTACTCGCAAAGGCTATGAAGTCATTCTGGATGACCGTGATGAAAGACCTGGTGTCAAGTTCAAGGATATGGAACTGATCGGTATCCCATACCGTATTACAGTCGGTAAGGGAATCAAAGACGGCAAGGTTGAATTCAAGGCAAGAAATGGTGAGAAGATGGATGTAGCTGTGGAAGATATCATTGCTAAAGTTCAGGAAACCATCACACGTTAAGTATTTCAGGCAGGGTTGATCCCCTGCTTTTTTCATGAAAAAAAGGCATGAGATCACCCCTATGCCTTCTGGTTATGCTTTGGAATATGCTGTTTTAACATTGATACCTTCAATGTTGCCAAGCTTTCCTGTTAAAGCGGAAATAGTTTGGTTTGGTGCATCTACCGCTACCGAAATCAGAGATACTCCTTTTTTTGGATATGGGATGCCCATTCTGCCGATGATATATTCTCCATAGGCAGAAAGAACACGATTCATTTCATCAATATGATCTCTGCTTTCCGCAACGATTGCGATGACTGCAATTCTAGTTTCCATTTTTACTCCTTTGGTAATGTGACATGTTCGAGAATACCGGACAGATAAGCGATGACAATGCCGTAATTGCTCATTGGCACGCCTGCTGCTTTTGCCGCCTCGATTCTTGACATGATGTATCTGCGGTTGAACATGCATCCACCGCACTGAATGATCAGATCATAGTCGGATGCATTGGAAGGAAAGTCTGTTCCTGCTACGACATCGATCTGCAGAGCCTGTCCGACTTTCTTCCGTAACATGTCAGGGATCTTCACTCTGCCGATATCTTCTTCCATTGGTGCATGTGTGCAGCATTCCGCAATCAGTACTCTGCTGTTTTCCTGCAGGGATTCGATGGCAGCAGCACTTTGTGAAAGATAGCGGATATCCCCTTTCAGTCCTGCCATCAATACGGAAAAGGATGTCAGCTTTGACTTTTCAGGACATACTTCATCGACAGATCTGAATACCTGAGAATCGGTGATGATCAGATCCGGTTCTTTTTTCAGGGAAGATAAAGCGGATGGCAGCTGTTCTGGTGTCACACAGATCGTAATACAGTTACGGTCCAGACACTCACGGATGGTCATGACTTCCGGCTGAATCAGTCTGCCCTGGGGCGCCTGTGGGTCCTGTGGCATGACAAGAATAACAGTATCCCCTGACTGAACCATACCATCCAGGAGCCTTCGCTGTTTCTTTCCTCCATGTAGCCGGATCAGCTCCTGTATGACATCCTGGATCCCGAGACGCGAAATACTGTCACAAGGAACCACGGATATGTCATACTGTTTTTCCAGAGCTGCTGCTTTTTCCTGGATGACTTCATGGGAAACGCCATCCATATGGGACACAACACCCATCACAGGGATGTTTCTTTCCTTCAGCTTTACGATCCACTTTCCTTCAGAAGAAGTATCTTCATCATGGAATACAATAATCGCAAGATCACAGGAAGCCAGAGCATTTTCTGCTGCCTGTATTCTTTTTTCACCAAGGACACCCGTATCATCAAAGCCTGCAGTATCAAGAAACAGACATGCTCCGATCCCATGAATTTCCATCGGTTTTTTCACAACATCTGTTGTTGTACCAGGCAGATCAGATACAATGGCTGCAGGCTGATTGGTAATTGCGTTGATGAGAGATGATTTTCCGGCATTCATTCTGCCGAAGATCCCGATATGGATTCTGTTTGCACTGGATGTACTGGATTGAATTCCTGTCATTATTATTCCTTTCCAACCGGTATGACGGCATGTCTTTTTCCACGAAAGATTTCGACAGATACATGGAATGCATGTTCCATGTTTTTCTTTGTCAATATCTGCTCATGTGGTCCATATATGATTTTACCTTCTCCCATAAACAGAATGGTATGGGTTGAAAAATCAATGGCATGATCTGGGTAATGCGTGTTATAAACAACAGTCATTCCATCTTCTTCATTCAGCTGTTTCAACAGTTCCAATACCATCAGCTGATTTTCAAAGTCCAGTCCTGTTTCCGGTTCATCCAGGACAAGAATACGGGGTCTGGCGGCTAGGGCTCTGGCGATATGAACAAGCTGCAGTTCTCCACCGGAAAGCGTGGAACAGTTTCTGTCTTTCAGATGGAAGATTCCTGCTTTGTGCATGGCCTGTTCGCAGATGGAAAAGTCATCTTTACCCGGCTTTTCAAACATAGACAGATTCCCTGTTCTACCCGTCAGAACTGTTTCTTCTACCGTTAGTGGAAAGATGGACTGTTTTGCCTGTGGTACATATCCGACATTCTTCCAGAATTCTTTCTGAACAAGTTCATGAAGGTTTTTCCCATCATATCTGACATGCCCACCATCCATCTTTTCAAATCCCAGCAGAACCTTCAACAGAGTTGTTTTTCCTGCTCCGTTGGGACCTAATACAGTTGTAATGGAGTGATCCGGAATCAGAAACGATACATGATCCAGGATCATTCTTTCCCCATAGGTAAAGGAAAGATCTATCGCTTCAATGCTCATTTCAGCACACCTCCGGTTTTCTTCAACAGCAGGATGAACACAGGTGCACCCACAATACTGGTCAGGATGGATACCGGTATTTCAGATACGGTCAGTGTTCTTGCAAGAGTATCAATCACCACAAGAAACAGACCACCACATACGATACTGCATGGAATGACACGGCTGTTATCGTTGCCGACAAGCATGCGTGATATATGAGGAATCAGCAGTCCAATCCAGCTGATCACACCACACATCGCCGTTACACTGGCAGTGATCAGTGCAGCTGAAACAATGACAACCGTTCTTACCACAGGCAGATTGACACCAAGAGACACCGCTTCTTCTTTGGAAAGAGATATCACATTCATCCGATATCGGATCAGATACAGTATGAATGTACCGATCGCAATCAACGGTAAACCGGTATACAGACTTTTCAGATTGATGGAAGAAAGGCTTCCCATCAGCCAGTATGTAATGACCGGAAGCACATCATTTGGATCCGCAACAAATTTGACAAAGGAAACCAGTGCAGAAAACAGAGAAGAAATGACCATTCCGGAAAGAACAACCGTCAGGATAGATACGTTTCGTCTGGAAGCACCGGAAACAAGAAATACAAGTGCAATGGCAAGCAGTCCACTGAAAAGCGCACTCACCTGAATGCCAGCTGTACCAGCGCCCAGCAGGATGGCCAGTGCAGCGCCAAAGGAAGCACCGTTGGATGTACCAAGTGTATCCGGTGTCGCTAAAGGATTGGCAAACATGGACTGAAATGCTGCCCCTGCTGCAGATAAGCCAGCGCCTGCAGCTGCAGCCATAATGATCCTTGGCAGACGGATCCGAAATAATACCGTGATCACATTTGCCTGAACCTGCTTTCCTGTAAAGGCACGTACAAGCTCTTCAAAGGAAATCATATACTGGCCTTTGCACAGGGCATACAAGGCAAATATGACAAGCACAATGATTGTGCCTGTCATAACTGCGTAATATCTTTTTTTCACCATCAGTTCATTTCAGATGCGGCTGCATTAGGTGTATACATTCTGTCGATCTGATCGTCAGTTAATGTAATACCGAACAGCTGGCTGTAGTAATCCTTTACTTCCGCCCTGACATCCACATCCGCAAACAATTCCGGATAGACAGCCTGTGCCATCCATAACAGTGTCATCGGTGTATCAGAAGATGGTGTATATGTACGGTAAGTGCCCATCGGCATCTTATATACACGGTGATCCTGTACTGCCTTGACTGTGGACCAGTCATCCGTACCTATTGCATTGCTGTAAAGATCTTCCGGTGTTGCCTTTGTGAAGTTGGTAATGAAGATCACATCCGGATTCCATTCATAGACATTTTCCATTGTGATCTTGGCATTGGCTGTTTCTGCCTGCACATCAGAAGCAACATTCACACCACCTGCAGCTTTTGCCCACCATTCACCAAAGAAGCGGGAAGAAGAAGTGATCATGGCATTTTCATCATACTGATACAGGAACAGGATCTTCTGCGGCTGTTCAACCCCGGCAACTGTTTCCTGAATCATGTTGTAGATATCCGTGGAATACTGATCAACCAGTTTTGCATTCTTGGATGAAGACGGATAGATCTGATCCAGTAAGCCGATCCACTGTCTGTATGTTTCAACGACATCAAACTTCCACTTTGTCGGTGAGAAAGCAACTGCAGTCAGACCAGCATTTTCCAGTTTTTCAAGATCTGCTTTATCAGCTGCGTTGTAATATACGACTTCCGGTTCGAGAGCCACAAGTGCTTCGATGTTCAGATCTTCACCAGACAGAATATCCGTTGTGATATTTCCGATTTCCGGATACAGATCAATCAGAACACTGTTTTTTGCGGCATTGGCGGAAGCAGGTTCCATCGCAACAATCGTTTCTGCACTGTTGAGATAAACAGATAACATGGATGCCAGCGGGTAGATGCCAAGAATGGCAACCTTTTCAGGATTTGTCGGAACTTCCACGGTACGGTCAGCGTGGTCAGTAACCGTAACCGTTTCCGGTACATTGACTTCTTCCTTGATGGAAGAAGCAGATGATGCAGATGAACCTGTCGAAGAACATGCTGCAACAGTGACTGTCAAAGCGGCAGCCAGCAGTGATTTGAGTAACTTCATAAACTCTCCCTTTCTTTTTGACATGTGGAAATAAAAAATCTCCGCATGACCAACCGGAGATTCTCATCACAAATAATGTGTTTCTGGATGAACCTCTTTCCGATCAGAATTCTCTTTTCGGTTGGAATTTCATGACACTATTATAAATGAAAGTGCCACCAAAAGAAAGCAGAATACATCCTTTTGTATCTTTGTGTCACATGTCAACCTGTACTTTCATAATCCTGTGTAACCAGACAGAAAACACCTTTCTGAATGTAAAGAAAGGTGTATCTGATCAGATATTGATATAGGTATCAACAAAGTTGAAGATGCGCTGATAATAATCTTCAGCTTTATGGCACTGCAGATGCGCTGCTCCTTCCACGACATAGATTTCCTTGACCGCAGAGCAGGAATAGAAATTATCAAATACCATGCTTGTCGGTATGATTTCATCTTCCCCACCATGGACAAAGAATACCGGGATACGTGCATTCTGCAGTTGACGCTTTGTTGAGATATCCTGCATGGAGAAATGCAGGAACTGTTTCAGATACATGTCAACCGAAGGCATGAACAGCTTTCCATCGATCTTATGCATCAGTCGGATTCCCTGCAGAACGGTTTCTTGGACACCTGCAGAACCACTGTCTTCAATGGCAGCTCTGACATTTTTCGGCATGAAGTCGCCTACGCAGTTCATGACAGTATCACCACCAACGCCTGTTCCATACAGAACAATCTGTGCCTGTGAGTCATTTCTGACAAGCCAGTTGACCCAGGAGATGACATCATAGTGTTCCACCCAGCCAAGAGATGTATATCTGCCTTCTGACATGCCACAGGCTCTTTGATCAATGGCCAGCACATTATATCCTCTGTGATCTGCTTCATAGATCATATCCATCAGGCTGTGATAATCCTTTCCTGCATCATGAACAGTAATCATCCAGCGATGGGAATCGGAATGATTTGTAAATGTATGCCCATGCAGCTTGAGTCCATCGAAGGAATCAATGAATACATCCTGCCTGTCACTGTGATCCAGCCATTCCTGTCTGGCACCGTATCCATATGGCAGACTTTCAGGACCACCTGTATGAAGTGAGGACCTGCTCAGATCAAAAAATGTACGGAATATATAGTATCCATAACCGCCATAGGCAGCAGCACCTGCTGCAGCTGTAAGGCCGATTGCCTTTAATAATGTATGTTTCTTTTCCTGACTGCTCATACTGTACCTCTTTTATGATAATAAAAATCTTCTCATGGATTGCTCCTGAGAAGATTATAATACATCAGCTTTTATTTTGCGAGTGCAGACATACGGTCCATAATTGCCTGATACTGCTTTTCATATGCCGCAAGCTTTTCCTTTTCAGCATTGATCTTTGCAGCTGGGGCCTTATTGACAAAGCCAGGATTACCGAGCATCTTATGAGATCTTTCCAGTTCCTTTTCCAGTCTTGCCTTTTCACTTTCCAGCTTCTTCATTTCCTCGATTGGATCACAAAGTTCAGAAGATGGAATATGCAGTGTACCGGAATGGATTGTTTCAACCGCAAGGTCACCGGTCAATGTATCATCCCATGTAACCTTTGCCATCTTGGTCAGAATTGCCGCAAAGCCTGCATCAACAGGAATGACATTACCATCCAGATCCTTTAACATGACATGTAATGGTGCAGATGGCTTCAGATCATTTGCGTTTCTGACTTCTCTGATCTTTGAGATGGCAGAAATAATACGGTCCATGGATACAAGATCACTGTCAGCAATGCCTTCGATCTGTACCGGCCAGGATTCCAGATTGATGGAATCCTTTGTGTGAGGCATTGTCAGATAGATCTCTTCTGTAACAAACGGCATGAATGGAGACAGGAGTCTGACAATTGCGTTCAGTGTGACATACAGAGTGGACTGAGCTGCCTTTCTGACGTTTTCATCTTCACTGTTCAGAGAAGATTTGCTCATTTCCACATACCAGGAACAGAAATCATTCCAGACAAAACTGTACAGTTCATTACCGACCAGGGCAAACTCATACTTTTCCATGTTTGCTGTGACATGAGCAATCGTCTGGTTCAGACGGTTGAGAATCCATGCATCCGCAAGGGAAAGATCAGACAGGCTGACATCCTTTTCTTCAAACCCTTCCGGCAGATTCATTAATACAAATCGGGATGCATTCCAGATCTTGTTGATGAAGTTCCACGCAGCTTCGACCTTTTCCGGAATATAGCGCATATCCTGACCAGGTGTGGAATTTGTTGTTAAGAAGAAACGCAGTGCATCATCACCATATTCATTGATGACATCCATTGGATCAATACCGTTGCCAAGTGATTTGGACATCTTACGACCCTGGGCATCACGGATCAGGCCGTGAATCAGAACATCCTTGAATGGTCTGTTATGTGTAAAGTGACGTGCCTGGAAAGCCATACGTGCAACCCAGAAGAAGATGATGTCATATCCGGTAACCATTGTGGTTGTCGGATAATAACGCTTGAAATCTTCCGTATCATCCGGCCATCCAAGAGTCGCAAACGGCCATAATGCACTGGAGAACCATGTATCGAGAACATCTTCATCCTGTACCCAGTTTTCCGGATCGCCCGGATCTGTTTCAGAAACATACATTTCGCCTGTTTCCTTATTGTACCAGGCAGGAATACGATGACCCCACCACAGCTGTCTTGAAATACACCAGTCTTCAATGTTTTCCAGCCACTGTGTGAATGTCTTTTCAAATCTTTCCGGATAGAAGTTGATCTTCTGATCTGGATCTTCCTGATGATTCAGGACATCTTCAGCAAGCGGCTTCATGCGTACAAACCACTGCTGAGAAAGATACGGTTCAACAACACAGTGAGTACGTTCAGAATGTCCGACCTGGTGAACGATATCTTCAATATGATCGAGATTTCCATCTGCTTCAATTGCCGCAACAACAGCATCTCTTGCTTCATAACGGTCCATGCCTGCATATCTGCCGCACTTTTCATTCATTGTTCCATCCGGATTCATGACAATCGGCTTATCGAGTCCATGGCGTTCTGCAATCGCAAAGTCGTTTGGATCGTGTGCTGGAGTACACTTCATGATGGCTGTACCGAAGTCCATGTCGATATAGTCATCGCCGATGATCGGAAGTGTTTCGCCGTTTGCCGGATTGATGCAGTGCTTGCCGATCAGATGTTTCCGCTTTTCATCATTCGGATTGACAACGATACATACATCACCGAACATCGTTTCCGGACGGGTTGTTGCCACAACGAATTCTTCTCCATCTTCTACAGTACGGTAGTTCATGTAATACATCTTACCGGCATCTTCCTGGTAGTATACTTCAATGTTGGAAAGTGCTGTACGTGCTTCCGGATCCCAGTTGATGATTCTCCATCCACGGTAAATCAGACCTTCGTTATACAGTGTGACAAAGACATGTCTGACAGCCGCATTGAAACCTTCATCCATGGTGAAACGTTCTCTGTCATAATCCAGGGAATTACCAAGTTTTGCCCACTGTTTACGGATTGTTGCAGCATATTCTTCTTTCCATTCCCATGCGCGGTCCAGGAACTTTTCGCGGCCGATATCGTAACGGGAAATCCCTTCCGTTTTCAGTCTGGCATCTACTTTTGCCTGTGTTGCAATACCGGCATGATCCATACCTGGCAGAAACAGTGTATCAAATCCCTGCATGCGCTTATAGCGGGAAATGATGTCCTGTAACGTGTTATCCCAAGCATGACCGATGTGCAGAATACCTGTGACATTCGGTGGTGGAATAACAATTGTAAACGGATCCTTTGACTTGTCTCCGGCGGTAAAGTACCCTTCCTTTACCCATCTGTCATAACGGCCTTCTTCAACAGCCTTATGATCATACTTCTGTGCAAGATTCTTTTCCATAATCTCTCCTTCCTGTGTGATAAACAAAAACGCCCTGTATTACACAGGACGTCATAAACGTGGTACCACCTTTGCTTGCTTCTTGAACTGCGTAACGTGCAGGATACGTTTCCTTTACTGATCATTTCGAGGAAAGTGCTCGATGGAGGACTTCTTCTGAATGCGGGTATCTGTTTTCACCAGCCACAGATTCTCTGTCAAGTGCCATCATTCAGTATACTTGTTCCATGTCTACGCCTGACTATTATATACACAATGCAGTTTTTTGTGCAAGTTCAGTTTTTCGGATTCAGTACATTCCGGTTGAATGCTTTTGATGCAGCAACAACACGGGTACATTTTGCACTGATATAAAACAGAATGATACAGATTGAAAAACGGATGAGCGGGATCACTGTTACAAAAAAACATACAATCCGGAACAAGCTGTAGAAAACAAGATAGATGATGACATATGCCAGCATCACACCAAGCATATACTGCAGCTCCGCCCACAGCCTGCGAGCAGTTTCCATTCTGTTTTTTCTGCGTTCGATCTTTCTTTCATTCATGGTTATCATTATAGCTTTATTCTTTTGAAACACAACGCTATAATTGGGACATGTGTGGAAGATATCTGTTCTGGGACAGTGAGAATCAGGATATTGAACAGCTGGTCAGCTATGCCGAAGAAAAACTGTCACCGGAAGTATTTCGTAAAATCGCATTACAGGAAGTAACGCCAGGAAGTTACTGCTTTGCCTGCGTTTCCAATGCATCCTCCATTCATACAGGCATCATGAAATGGGGTTTTTCACGACGAGGAAAAACAGTGATCAATGCCAGAAGTGAAACATGCTTTTCTTCTTTGTTTTTCAACGATACCAGATCATGTGTATTACCATGCAGCGGCTATTACGAATGGGATTCATCCAGAAATAAACACCTGATTACCGGAAAGAAAGGCATTCAGTATCTGGGTGGACTGTACCACATGGAAAAAGGAGAACCTGTTTTTGTGGTTGTTACGCAGCCTGCTGATTCATCAATCGCATCCATTCATGATCGACAGCCTCTTCTGTTTGATCAGTACAGTGCAAAACTGTGGTGTAACTCACCTTCCCTGGGTGTGATCAGACATTCCATTGGAACAAGAACTGCATTGCCAATAGAAAAAGACAGTCAATAAAGACCGTCTTTGATCAGAAAAGCTGTTGCGGGCGTACGATCTTAAGATGTTCGTATGCCTTTTCTGTTACAACTCTGCCTCGTGTTGTACGGTTGACAAATCCGATCTGAATCAGATATGGCTCGTATACATCCTCAAGAGTTGTGGTTTCTTCTGAAATCGAATTGGCCAGAGCATCCAGACCAACCGGACCTCCCTTAAACCGTTCGATAATTCCTTTCAGATAGCGGATATCCACTTCATCAAGCCCGAGTGAGTCTACATGCAGACGCGACAGGGATTCATCTGCCAACGTTCTGGAAATCACACCATTATTGAGAATCTGTGCAAAGTCACGGATTCTGCGCAGCAGTCTATTGGCGATTCTTGGCGTACCACGGCTGCGACGGGCAATTTCATGCACAGCATCATCGTCGATGGCAACATTCAATACTCTGCCACTGCGGGAAATGATGGAAGAAAGCTGGTTTTCATCATAGTATTCCAGCTTGGATACAATCCCGAAACGGTCACGCAATGGAGAAGAAAGATCTCCTGCACGTGTTGTCGCTCCTACAAGAGTGAATGGTGGTAAAGGAATGCGGATCGGCCTTCCGCCACTGCCGTTTTCTCCACCTACCATGACATCCAGTTCAAAGTCTTCCATGGCTGGATACAGCACTTCTTCTACTGCTTTTGGAAGTCTGTGAATTTCATCAATGAATAAGACATCACCCGGTTCCAAAACGGAAAGAATACTTGCCAGATCCCCCGGTTTTGTAATGGATGGTCCGGTCGTGACACGGATATTTGTATGCATTTCATGGGCAAGGATATAGGCAAGTGTTGTTTTGCCAAGTCCTGGTGGACCATACAGAAGTACATGGTCCAGCGGTTCATTTCTGCCAAGGGCTGCCTGAATGTAGATTTTCAGGTTTTCCTTGAGACAGTCCTGCCCGATATATTCATCCAATGATGAAGGACGGATGGATTCTTCTTCATCGGAAGGACTCTGTACTGCAGACATCAGTCTGTCTTCGTTCATCACCTGCCTCCTTTCTGAAGTCTGGAAAGATACTGCAGGCCAAGACGGACATATTCACCAACGGAAAGGCCAGGCTTTTCCTTAAGCATATTTCCGACAGCTGTCAGTTCATTGCCTTTGTATCCCAGATTTTTAAGACCTTCCAGAGCATCTGCAATTTCGGCAGGATAGGCAGATGCTGGATGGTCTGTAGAATGGATTTCTGTTGTGACAAGTCTGCCTTTCAGATCCAGAACGATCTGAGAAGCTGATTTGGCACCAATGCCGGGCATCTTTTTCAGGGCGGCAACATCTCCGGTTTCAATTGCCTGAATGATACTGGAGGAACCTGCCCTGCCAAGCATGTTCATCGCTGTTTTCGGTCCAAGTCCCTTGACGGAAATCAGACGCAGAAAGAGCTGTTTTTCCTGATCGGATTCAAACCCATACAAAGACATGTCATTTTCAGAAATATGCATGTATGTATGGATAGTGATTTCCTGATTCAGACTGATTTTATCGCAATGGGGATAGCTGATCTGCCAGCCCATACCGTTATGATCCAGCACAACACTGTCAGTCGTATAGGATACGACACAACCTTTGATAAAGGCAATCATAATCAATCCTTGAAGTCGAGGATGTAGTTGTTGATGATGACCTGATCACCATCTCTTGCCCCTGCTTCACGCAGTGCCTTGTCTACACCCATTCTGCCAAGCTGCAGTGCAAACTGATATGCCTGATCCGGATCATCCAGATCATACTGGTCACACAGATTATCAACTTTCTGTGAGACGACTTTCCATCTGCCTGGGGCATCCTTTTCAACATAGAAGTCCGGACGCTTCGGTTCATAGCGGTAAACGACTGTTTCCTCAATGACATCCGGATTTTCCAGTTCAATCTCTCTGGCATTTTCAATTTCTTCTAATGCTGCATACAGAACTTCCTTGAGGCCCTGATGCATGATTGTAGAAACCTCAAAGATTCTCAGATCCGGATACTTCTTTCTGAATTCATCCAGGTACATGGATGAATATTCGTCGTCCATTTTGTTCGCCACCACAATCTGAGGTCTTTCCGCAAGTTCCTGGGAATACTGCATCAGTTCTTTGTTGATGATTTCATAACAGTCAATCGGATCACCTGCTTCACCCGACATATCAACAACATGGATCAGAACCTTGCATCTTCTGATATGACGCAGGAATTCATCTCCAAGTCCTTTTCCTTCTGCTGCCCCTTCAATCAATCCAGGCATATCAGCCAGTACAAAACCTCTGCCATCATCCATGTCAACTACACCAATATTCGGCTCCAGTGTTGTAAATGGATATGCAGCAATCGCCGGATTGGCGCGGGTCACAACGGACAGGAATGTGGATTTACCAACAGATGGAAATCCGATCAGGCCTGCATCAGCAAGCAGACGCAGTTCCACCGTAATGTCCAATGATTCACCAGTCTCTCCAGGCTGTGCATATTCCGGTGCGTCATTCCGTGCTGTTGCGAAATGATGGTTGCCAAGACCTCCTTTGCCGCCTTTGGCAATGCATACAACCTGCCCTTCTTTTGTCAGATCTGCCAGCAGATCACCGGTCTTTGCATTACGGATCATCGTTCCTGGTGGGACCTTGATCGTAATATCTTCGCCGGATTTGCCATGCATCTTTTTGATGAGGCCAGCAGATCCGTTTCCTGCTTTGACGGTCTGTGTAAAGCGCAGTTTTGTCAGCGTGGTTTCGTTTGTATCTACCGCAAAATAGATACTTCCGCCATCACCACCATCACCACCGGCAGGACCGCCGTTTGGATAATATTTTTCTCTTCGCCACGCAACGATACCGCGACCACCGTCACCGGCTTTCAGATGCATACGGATAAAATCAATCATAGTCGCTCCTTTCTATTTGACAAAAAATGCCCCTGGAACCAGGAGCATCAATTTACCTTTGCTTGAATCAAGCTTCTACAGGATAGACAGAAACCTGCTTCTTGTCCTTGCCAAGACGTTCGTATCTGACGATACCTGCTGCTGTTGCAAACAGTGTGTCGTCACCACCACGCTTTACATTCTTGCCAGGGAAAATCTTTGTTCCTCTCTGTCTGTAAATGATTGAACCGCAGTTTGTGAACTGACCGTCAGCTTTCTTCGCGCCAAGTCTTCTACCGGCGGAATCACGGCCGTTCTTTGTGGAAGATACACCCTTTTTGGATGCGAATAACTGCATATTCAGTGTGAATTTCATGGTATTACACCTCCGTTACTTTTAAATAATCCTGATTTACTTCTTCAGCTGTTTTCAACTGAATCAGACCTGTCTCAAGTATCAGATCTGTTTTTTCATTTGGATGGGTAACATGGATTTCCACATGACCTTCATCGACAATCATATTGTCTTCATGAGCCAGTTGATCCATTGCGTTACACAACCCTGTCATGATGCCACTGACAATCGCGCATACCAGATCATGCCCATAGACATCAGAGTCTGCATGTCCCGTAACGGTGATTGACTGAATCAGATGATTCTTCCTGACAACACGAACGTGAATCATACTCAGCCTTCAATTGCTTCAATTGTGAGCTTTGTGTAAGGCTGACGGTGACCCTGTCTGCGACGTGTTGCACCCTTCTTAGCCTTGTACTTGAAGATTCTGATCTTTCTTTCCTTGCCCTGCTTTACAACTGTAGCTGTGACCTTGGCACCTTCAACATATGGTGTTCCGATCTTTGTTCCATCGTTGGAAAGAAGAACAACCTTGTCAAATACTACTGTGTCACCAGCTTCTACGTTGAGCTTTTCAACAAAGATTTCCTGGCCAGCTTCTACCTTCAGCTGCTTGCCGCCTGTTTCGATAACTGCGTACATTGATTACACCTCCTGACATTTATCTTAAGACGCGCCATTAAGGGGACTTCCGTACTTAAACCCTATTCTGAGCGGTTACCGACCTCATCAGAGGGCAGATAACGTTGATATGATACATGGAATGAAGGTTTCTGTCAACACTTATCACAATAAGAATACGTGATGATCATGCGGTTTCAGACAGGATGCACCAGTCCCTGCTCACATACGAATCGAATGGCAAATGTCTTTGTCACTTTTTCAAAGCGGATTGTAACAGTGCTGTCATCCTTTTTGAGTACCACACCTTCGCCAAATTCCTTATGTATGACTTTTCTGCCCTTTCTGAGTTTCTTTACAAATAGCTGATCACCTGTTCCAGATGCTCTCAACTTCTGAACCTGTTTTTCCGGTCTGACTTCCTGAATAAACGAAGAATCAGGCAGATCAAACAGAATCAGTCTGTTTCTGGCTCTTGTTACTGCCACATAAAACAGTCTTCTCTCTTCCTGATACAGGTTCACTGCAATACTGTTTTTTGGATCGATCTGCGACAATGGCATCGATGGCAAAACACCATCCACGCAATCCAGAAGAATAACCCGATCGTATTCCAGCCCTTTTGATGAGTGGATTGTGGAAAGAACCAGTTTTTCATCATTATCTCTTTTCTTTTCGCGAATGATCTTCGCAAGTTGATCCAGTCTTTGCAGGAAGGATGGAACATCTTTGGCAAGCCGGGCAATCTGCTTCAGAATATACAGCTTATCATCGGAAAGATGGGCATGCTGCAGGTAGGAACGGTATCCAAGTGAATCAAAGATCATCTGCAGCATTGCCACAGCATCTTTCTGCTTTACCATGGCTGTCGCCTGCCTGAGTACTTTCAGGCCATTTAAAGAATATTCCTGCAGTTTTATGGATCGTGCAGCTTTGAAAACATCCATTTCCTGTTTCTTTGACGTTGCAACAATCTTCATTGCTTCTTCTTTTTTCAGATACAGGTTCAGTTTATAGTATATTTTCATAAATGCATCCATGTCGGATGGATCCAGAAGAAATCCGAGTATGGTAATCACATCATTTACAACCCGATGGGAAAAGAATACTGCATCCACATTGTGCATGGTATATGGAATGCCGCTGCGCTCCAGTCGATCAATCAGAGGAATTGCATTCTCGTTATTACGGAACAGTACTGCAGTCTGCTGTTGTGATTCCTGCACAGCTTTCAGAATGTATTGGATCTGTCTGGATCTTGACTTGAGATGTATAAAGGAAACATCATCACCCTGTGTACGGAATGCATGCATATGTTTTTCATGCCTGTCTGTGTTTGCTGAAGCAAAACGATCGGCTAAACGTACAACTGCAGGTACGGAACGGAAGTTTTCTTCCATCAGAAGCACTCTGCCATGGGGATAGTTCAGCGTAAAGTTCAATAGTGCCTGAGGCCAGGCGGCGCGAAATCCGTAAATACTCTGATCTTCATCTCCGACCATAAAGATATTTCTGTTTTCAGAAGCAATCAGTTGTATCATTTCGTGCTGGATTCTGGATGTATCCTGTGCTTCATCCACACAGATGTAAGCAAACTGCTGCTGTACACGTTTCAACATGACAGGATCCGATTTCAGAATCCGTAAGGCATAGATCATCTGATCATCATAGTCCATGCATCTTTCACTTCTGAGTTTTGAACAGTATTTATGGTAAATGATGGAAAGATCATACGGTACATCCTGATCGAGTGATCTGATCTGTTCCTCCGATAACATCATGTTTTTGATATATGTAATCTTTGTCCGGATTTCTCTGATATCATTTTCGTTTGGATAATCATGCATGGTTTCCTGATAGATGGAACGGATGATCTGATTGATGGTGCGATCATCACTGATCAGATCATAGGGCGACTTATGAATGATACGTCCATACTGATGGATGATTCCTGCACAGATTCCATTGATTGTACGGAATACCATATGATCCACCGCTTCCTTACCGAAAAAAGAAGCATATCGCTTCTGTATGTCTTTCACAGCTGAAACGGTATAGGTAATGGTAACAATAGAGGAAGGCGGTATGCTGCAACCCTGCACCATCCATCCAAGCCGCATGACAAGCACCGTTGTCTTACCACTGCCTGGAACTGCCAGAAGCAGTACAGGACCGTCAACTGTCTGTACTGCTTCTTTCTGTTGAGCGTTCAATACAACAGGATACTGTTTCATCCATGTATCAAATTCCATATTACCGAACCTGTTCTACGTTTCTGCGATACTGCTGCTTAGCAAGTATCATCAGATCATTTTCATGCATGATATCGGTATGATATGGATAGGAACCGGATATTTCCGCCATATGTTTGCGGAAGGACTCCGCCCTGTTTTCATCCTGATCATGCAGCAGTGCAAGTGCATACTGTGTACGGATCACCGATGGGAAATCCTTCATCGTCTTCATAACTTTTTTCACAGGTGAATCCAGTAAAGATGTAATCGGTTCTCCCTGTTTGCCAGAAAGAAGTCTGACATACAGCAGATCACATTTCAGAAGCTGCCAGTGAATATCATTGATGCCGTTAGGAATGGACATGAAATGAACAATCAGATGTTCCATATCCGTAAAACGATGCTGTTCCATCAGTCTGTTGCAGGCAAATACACCGATGGTTGCGATCAATGAATTTTCCATATCCGCATCATCAGGTACTTCAAACCATTCTTCCGGCATACCGGAAAGAGATACACCTTCTGATAACATCGCATTCATCTTCATCTGCAGATAGAAGGCACGATTGGCTTTCGGGTTGCTTTCCAGAGCAATCGCATTGGCACCATCATTGGAAATTGTTGATGAAGCAAATGGGATTCCATTCAGTAATGCGAAAACAACACCAAACAGAACAAACTGGAATAGCCATTCGATCAGTTCCTTGTTGTCGTTGCATACATAGATCAGAATCATTGCAGCAAAACCAGCCAGCAGATTCATCAATATACCACCCATGTTATACAGCAGGCCTGGAATATGACCATTTACCGGTTCCGGTGGACTCATCAGACACTGCCCGGCCGTACCATCAAGGTGCAGACGACGGATGAGAAGATGGCCATGATCATTGAGAATCATGATATTGAAAATACGGAACGATACAAAGCCATAACCGCTGAGCAGCCCGAAGATCAGATGCCCTGCTTCATGCAGAAACAGCTGCAGCATAAAAGCAATGATCAGTAATACAAGCCGGATACAGATCTGTGTCAGTGAAAGATTATGTACGCCGATGCCATTGACAAGATAAAACTGCGTGGATATAAAACCGATCGCAGCACCACACAGTACGCAGATCACATAGTACAGTGTGATACGAATGGTATTTTTCTTCTTCCGTTCCATATGAATACCTTCCCTGTATTTCACTATTATAACAAAAAAGAGGTTGAAAAACCTCAATTTTATGCTTATTTAAGGCATCTGGCAACCTTTGAAGCCCATTTTGCCCTCTCTTTTGGGTATTGTCATACCCTAATTTCGTCCGGGGACCATCCG
>JAEDEK010000111.1 GCA_016293365.1 Bulleidia sp.
ATACACTGCTGAAAACATCACATGTACAGATCGGAAGAAGGCTGGCAACAGCACTGTCACAGATTCTGAACAGAAACTTACAGATACCAGAGGAAGGAGAGACGATAGAGATGTGTGAATCCATGGACGTACTTGTACAGGGGTACATAGCAGAAGGAAGAGCAGAAGGAAGAATGGAAGGTGTAGAATACCAGAATCGAATCGATACCATCAAGTTACTGAAAATGAACTGGACACTGGAACAGATCAGTGATTTTGTGGAACGCAGTATTGAGGAAGTGGAATCCTGGGCAATGGAATCCTCTCTTCCATATCGCAAAAGCTGATCAACTTAATATGGCTGTTCTGTTATCATACAGGCAGCCTTTTTTCTGCATCAGAAAAGCCATGGATCCATGAGAGGTTTCCATGATTTAAAGTTGATTGCGGATCAGATCATCAAAGCTTTCTTTGGCGACAATTGGTCTGTCGCCTGTTTTGGACAGCAGAACAACAGGAGGTGTCGGTAACATGTTATAGTGCAGGGCCATGGAATAATTGTAGGCTCCAGTAGTACATACAGCGACCACATCCCCTCTTTGCGTGGAGGATGGCAGGAGTACATCCGGCTGTATGATATCTCCTGATTCACAACATCTTCCGACAAGATGTGCTTTCATGTTTCTTCCTTCCTTCGTTTTCCCGGCAGGAAGACATGTATAGGCAGATCGGTATAATGCATAGCGTGGGTTATCACTCATTCCACCATCTACAGATACATAGTTTCTGTATCCTGGGGTCTGTTTGATGGAACCGACGGTATACAGTGTCATCCCTGCATCCGCAACAATACTTCTGCCTGGCTCCATGTAAAGCTTTGGACAAGGAATCTGCTGTTTTTCACAGGTTGAGTAGAATACATCTGCGATGGAATGAATTCTTGCATCAAGATCGACAATCGGATCACTTTCCGTATAACGTACACCAAATCCACCGCCGATATCCAGAACAGATGCTTCAAACTGAAGCTTCTTTCTGATGTGTGATATAAATCCAAGCATGACCTGCGTTGCTTTTTCCAGTACATCCTCATCAAATACCTGTGAACCTACGTGGCAATGGAATCCAAGCAGCTGAATATGAGATAAGGACAGCACATACTGTACAAGCTGGTCAGCCTGTCCTGTTTCAATGGCTGTACCGAATTTGGAATCCACCATGCCGGTATTGACTTCCTCGTAGGTGTGCGGGTCAATACCAGGTGTGATCCGTAACAGAATATTCTGTATCTTTCCAAGCTTTTCAGCCTGTGCTTCGATTACATCTGCTTCTTCCTTGCTGTCGACAACAAATGTACCGATCTCATGTTCCATTGCATATGCAATATCTGCATCTGTTTTGTTGTTGGAATGAAAGAATGCTTCCTGTAATGGATAACCTGCACTGCATGCAGTGTGGATTTCTCCACAGGATACAACATCAATTCCAAGCCCTTCTTCTTCGATGATCGGATACAGTGCTTTGATACAGCATGCCTTGGAGGCATATAAAGCCTTCACAGGTGTATGAAAATACCGGTTGAATGCAGAAGTGAATGTTCTGCAGTTTTCTCTGATTCTTTCCTCGTCCATCAGATAGACAGGGGTGCCGTATTTTTCTGCAAGTACAGCTGTATTGTATCCTGCAAAGTGAAGGATACCGTTTTCTTCTGTGATGTTATGACAGAGCATATCGTATACTTATAACAGATGAATGTTGTGCTTTTCACACTCTTCAATCATTTCATCCGGCCAGATGGAAGCCTGTACTTCACCAACGTGTGCTTTGTTCAGTAATAACATGCAGAGTCTTGACTGACCGATACCACCACCGATGGTATAAGGAAGTTCCTTCTTCTGGATCATCTGATGATATGGCAAGGACAGTCTTCCTTCACAATGTGCTGCCTTACACTGAGAAACAATGGTTTCCTCATCAACGCGGATACCCATGGAAGAGATTTCCAGTGCTCTGTTTAAAGATGGAAGCCAGAACAGCAGGTCACCATTCAGATCCCAGTCATCATAGTCGGGTGCACGACCATCATGAGGTCTGCCACTTCTTGTCAATGGCTTACCGATCTTCTTGATGAATACGCACTTGTGTTCTCTTGTGATGGCGTTTTCTCTGTCTTTGACGGAAAGATCCGGATACAGATCTTCAAGCTGCTGTGATGTGATGAAGAATACATCATCTGCCAGGTGGCATACAGCCTGTGGATATTTGTACCATACTTCATGTTCCATGTGCTTGATGATCTTGAAGATGGTACGGACTGTTTCTTCCAGAACCTCTTCTGTACGTTCTTCCTTTGTGATTACTTTTTCCCAGTCCCACTGGTCTACATATACAGAATGCAGGTTATCCAGCTGCTCATCTCTGCGGATGGCATTCATGTTTGTATACAGACCTTCGTGTTCGTGGAATCCATATTTCTTTAATGCATATCTTTTCCACTTGGCAAGAGACTGCACTACTTCAATCTTTTCATCGGGGATTTCCTGAATGTCAAAACCTACCGGACGTTCAATACCATTGAGGTTATCGTTCAGACCGGAAGATTTTGTAACAAATAGCGGTGCAGAAATACGGAGCAGGTTCATTTCCTTTCCGAATTCCTTCTGGAATGTATCTCTGATATATTTGATTGCCTGCTGTGTTTCCATTACGGATAACACAGGGTTGTATCTGTCTGGAATGACTGTTTTCATCACATTTTCCTCGCTTATATGCTGACTATTCTATCATTTTGAAGAATTGTGAGTAAACAGGCAAAGGCATTTGTCTTCTTATATCTGTCTTCTTTGTGTAAAATGATAATGAAAAGAAGGCAGGTAACAGCGTATGACACGTATTGATATTGCGATTATTGGAAGCGGACCGGCAGGCCTGGAAGCAGCTTTGACCGCAAAAAACAGAAATAAATCAATTATGGTATTTGGATCAAAGGATTTTTCCCCTAAGATGGTATCCATTGAACACCCGATTACCAACTATCTTGGCTTAAGCAATGTAACAGGCAGACAGATGGCAGAAGCTTTTACAAAGCAGATGGCAGAGGCTGGTATTGAAATCAGTGAACAGAGAATCACTGCAGTTTATGCAATGGGAGATTTCTTTGGATTACAGACATCGGATAATCAGATGCTGGAAGCTTCTGCGGTGATTCTGTGTACTGGTGTTACGGCAGGTAATCCATATCCTGGAGAAACGCAGTTTTTAGGCAGAGGGGTATCCTATTGTGCAACCTGTGATGCTCCATTGTACAGAGGTAAAAATGTAGTGGTTATTTCAACAGGTGCTCATGAAGAGGATGAGGCTGTATTCCTTGGTGAAGTATGTGCACATGTCACATATATTCCACTGTATAAAGGGGATGTCACCTTCAGCCGTGACAACATCACGGTTGTCAGAGAAAAGCCGCTGGAGATTAAAGGTGGTATGAAAGCTGATACTCTGGTAACAGATCAGAATACATATACAACAGACTGTGTATTTATCTTAAGAGAAGCACAGTTCCCATCTCAGCTTGTACCAGGACTTGTTACAGAAGGCAATGCTGTTAAGGTAGATCGTGCCATGCAGACAAATATTCCTGGATTATATGCTGCAGGCGATATCACCGGACTTCCATATCAGTTCATCAAAAGTGCAGGGGAAGGCAATATTGCAGCTATCTCAGCTGCCATGTATCTGGACGCAAAGAAAAGAGAAAAGAAATGAAACAACCCGGTATTCAGCAGATGATCTGAATACCGGGTTTGGTTTGAAGATGAAATGATAACGGGAATCGAAACTTCCATAAGTTGTGTTGTGATTTCCTTTTTGGAGATCGTTTACGGTAAGTTCATGATCATGAATACATCTGCACATTTTATGTATTTGACGGTCTGAAGTATTTCTGGGTAGGGCTTCTTGGTTTATCGGGATTTGTCATCTTAAGCTCACCACTTTTAAGCAGTGGAGTTATAAATTTGCGGCGAAAAACCACTTTCATTGGATATTCAGGTTTATCAATGCGATGGCCGTTTGCATCTTCGATTGTTTTTGTTCGGCTGTTTCTGTGAACAAATTTAACAGCCTCTTCCAGCATGTCGGGGATTGACCCGGTAATACGGCGGTTGTCGATAAATCTTTCACCATCGCTTCCTGATATTTCCATCTCCGTTCCAGGTAAACAGACTGCAGTAATACATAATTGAGGGAAAACTGCCTGAGGGTATACGGAAAAAGTCATAAGACCAGCCAATGTTGGTTTTCCTGAGACTGTTATACCCATCAGTGCAAACAACTGCTGATCTGAAACATGTTTTGAAAGGTTTGCACGATCTGTTTTTACGGCTGTCAGATATGCCTGGATTTTTGATTGATCAGGGATGAAGAATTCCTGGTTATCAACTGTTCTCAGATCGTCACGTATACGTTTTCTGAAAGCTTCGTAACTGTAGATTTCATACTCACTCATAGGCTCATCAGACTCGCCGACACGAATGTAGGAACCTTTGATTCTGCCAACCCCTTTGTAGAATACAGGGCGTGATGAGATATCAACTCCAGGAATCTCGGCTGAAACAACAGTTTTCCATCAATCTGACATATGGTGAATAATGGACGGACAATCGGTTCCATCTGTTTACACTGCTCAGTTACCTTTTTCTGAAGATCCTGAACATCGTATACGCCTTTTATTGAAAAACCGTCGTGTTCATCGATGCCAAAAATCAGGATACCTACGTTATCCTGATTGGAAAATGCTGAAAGAGTGGCATACAATCGTTTTGGGCAATCGACAGCAGCTGTTTTCAGCTCAATTGTCTGACTGTCAGCCTGCGTGGGTTGCAACTGCTGATTAAAGCGATCAGTTCTGTGGTCTGCATTGTTTCCTCCTGTTTTATATCACTATTACAATGCAAAATATAGAAAATCGTTCAAAGATGAACGATAATAATTCAATTTTGAATGATCACTTGCAGTTCATAACATCAGTTCAACCACAGGTGTGTTTTCAGAATGGGTGTTTTATGAGAGTATGGAGGCACAGAAAAGAGGTAGCACTATGGATCAGGTAAAAACAGGATTGTATATTGCTGAAAAAAGAAAGCAGAAGAATATGACACAGGCAATGCTGGCAGAGCAGATGCATGTGTCAAAGAATGCGGTATCCAAATGGGAAAGAGGCATGAATCTTCCGGAAGTTTCTTCCATGCCACAGCTGTGTCAGATTCTTGGGATTACATTAAATGAACTGTTTGCCGGTGAGGATATCAAAGAGGAAGTACTGCCGTTCACAGCAGATCAGAATCTTCTGGAAGCATTACAGAACAGTTCCTTTTCCCTGCAGGAAAGAATTGCGTATTTTAAAAGGAAATGGAGAAAAGAACATCTGTTCGACTGCATTATCTCTGTGATTGGCTGGTGTGTTTTGATGGTTGTGCTGTATATCCGCAACAAGGATATGGAAATGATTCTGACTGTTGGAGCATTGGCTGCACTGATCATGACCGTAGTCATGTATAACCGCATGCGTGCATACATTGAATCAAATGCCTTTGGCAGATGGAACGAAAAAACACCTCGATGAAGAGGTGTGTTCTTTAGGTGAAACTAATGGATACGTACTTTCAGTCCTGTTTCTTCTTCAAATTCTTCAAAGAAGGAGGAAGGGATATCCGTTTTCGATGTGCGGATTTCAAAGCAGTTATCATTGACAAGGAAAGCCGGTGTACGTTCCAGATCAATGCCATAGTGGGCACATAATGTCATCAGACAGATCTGAATCATGTTCTGATTGACAGATTTACGGATACAGATGCGATAACATGTCTGATCCGCGCATTCCTGTAACAGATCAGGAATTCTAAGAGCCAGTTCAGGAGAGAGGAAGGATAACGACAGGTATGGACCATACGTGTCAGTCATCTTTCCTTTTTTGTATGGTCTGATCTTACTTTCCGCAAAGATGGAATCAATCAGTGCCAGTGCCCTGTTAATTTCCATTGTGCTGTTATCAGTAGATGGATAGAAGAATTCATCGGAATTCTGATTCTTCTGAATGACAGGATTCTGCTGTGATGAGCTTTCCCCATTGATTGTCAGTTTCCATCCGGTTGTGGATTCAAATGAAGCAAGCTGTTCCTGGATCGTATCTGCAGGCAGGTTTACTGTAACGCTGTAAGTGTGGCGG
>JAEDEK010000112.1 GCA_016293365.1 Bulleidia sp.
TCAGATGCAGTGATTCCAGGCACACAGTTTACGCATACCAAGCCAGATGGTACAACAGAAACTGTCACAACAGATTCCAATGGTGAACTGAAAATCAAAGGTCTGACTACAGGCAGACACACCATTCAGGAAACAAAGGCAGCAGATGGCTACAATATCAATCCAACACGCATTGTCTTTGATGTCATCAACGGTCAGGGTATCTCTATGGTAACGGATCTGACAAATACTGGTGTCATGTTCATTACAGCCAATCAGGAAAACGTCATGTCTGTCAGTGATACTGTTAAAGACTACTCCATTGAGATCGTCAAACAGAATGAAAACAGAAAGTTACTCGAAGGTGCTCAGTTTACACTGTATTCCGATCGAAACTGCACAAATCCGATCAGTGTCAAAACAACTGGTGCTGACGGTGTTCTCAGTTTTGATGGACTGAAGAATCAGACAACATACTACTTCAAAGAGACAAAGGCGCCACAGGGATACCGCATTCCAGTTGATGCCAATGGAAAACCATATGTCCATGAAGTATATGTCAATGCGGAACCTGCCAAGGGCATCTTCAACTACACCATTGATGGAACATCCTATAACCTCAGTTCCGCTGCCACACAGTCTGTTTCACTCAAGGGAGATATCAATCATCGGATCATTTCCGTTACAATCACAAATCAGACAGGAAAGCTCCTGCCTGAAACAGGATCAAACCACATGGTTCCATTATTACTGATGGGATCTTTTTTAATGCTCATCGCAATGAAACACAGAGAGGAAAAGTAAAATGAAATCCAGAAACTTATTCAAGCTCGTAGCAATGTCTACACTCGTACTTGGTTCTATCGTCACAGGTGCTGTACCAAGTGCAGTACCAACCATCGTATATGCTGCCTCCACACAGCATCCATCTCCAAATGGAGTATCCACTCTTGGTAATGGCAATGCCTCCATTACCATCAAGCCCCACAACGGCCAAAGTCTTGCCGGCAAAAGATTTGAAGTATACAAGCTCTTCAATGCCGAAAATGCCAAAGATGGCGAATCCATCAACTACACATGGAATACAACATACAAGACCGCCTTACAGACGGTTGTAGGAAAGAAGCTCAACAAGACAGCTTCTACCGTTACAGAATATGAAGTCATCGACTACATGCAGACAATGAACTCCAATCCGGTTGAAGGTGCACAGGCAGATCAGACTCTGGAAGGCCGTTACAGTGACTATCGTTATTTCGTTGAAGAATTACGAAATGAAATGGTCAAGGAAGGCGTGGAAGGAGAAACAGTCTACGTCACAATGACACAGATCGATGGATCCGTTAAGATTGCCGGTCTTGATTACGGCTATTACCTGACTGATGAAATCACGGATGTACAGAGTACACATGCTGCGGCATCTTTGATCCTGCTTCAGACAGCCAATCCAAATGCTTCCGTACAGATCAAGTCAGACTTCCCATCTGTTGAAAAGAAGATTGCTGAAGATGATAACGGAACAGGATGGAATGATATTGCCGACTATGAAATCGGTCAGACTGTTCCATACCGTTACACAACAAATGTACCGGATATGAACGGCTACCACACGTACTACTTTGCCTTCCATGATGTCATGGATGAAGCACTGACATTCAACAGAAACTCTGTCAGCATTGTGATCGATAACGGTACAAAGTCCTATACACTCAAGGACACAGAATTCATGATCGAAGAAAACATCAGTGGTGATACCTATAAGATCTCCATTCCTGATCTCAAGCGTATTGTGGATACCCAGTTCCCAGAAGGACTCAATGCCAACAACGAAAACAGATATGGTCAGCTTGTTACACTCCACTACAATGCCACATTAAATGACAAGGCCGCTGCAAGAACTGGCAGAGCAGGCTTTGAAAATGCAGTCCGTCTTGAATTCTCCAACGATCCTGACAGTGATGGTATCGGTCATACTGGAATGACACCATGGGATACGGTTGTATGCTTCACATACAAGATCAATGGTCTGAAGATCAACAACCATGACAAGGTTCTGGAAGGCGCTAAATTCAGACTGTATTCTGATGCAAAGTGCACAGAAGAAGTCTATCTGAAGGAAGGTAATGACGGCTATATCGTCATCAACCGTGACTCTGTTGGCGGAAGTGACCACACAGGTGGTACACGTCCTTCCACATCTGTTGAAATGGTATCTGATGTCGATGGTGTATTTACAATCTTCGGTCTGGATCAGGGAACATACTACCTGAAAGAAACAGACTCTCCAGATGGATACCGTGAACTGCTTGATCCAATTACAATCACAATCACGCCAACTTTCACAACTGACCGTCAGCATTACGCAGCTGGTGAAAGTGCAACAGCCAAGACTCTGCAGGCACTTTCCGCTACTGCACACAAGAAGGAATTCCTGAGTGGTGCATTCAAAGAAGGCACAACTGATCTTGTCACAGATGTTGAAGCGGGCAGTGCCAATATCACAGTCGTCAACCAGGTTGGCACAAAGCTGCCGATCACAGGTTCCAGCATGACTCTGATCATGCTTGCTGCAGGAACAGTCATCATGACAGGTTCCCTTGCCTACAGCAGAAAGTCCAGAAAGAAGGAAGAGGAAGAATAACCAGGAGGTAACATTTTGAAAAAGGGAAAAAGATGGTTCACCATCATCACATTTGCAGTCGGCTTTCTGATCTGCCTTTACCCTGTTGCAGCCTCTGCCTGGGAAAGGCATATTCAGAAAGATACAATATCCACCTATTCCAGTGATGTTGATTCGATTGATTCAGAAACTTTACAGCAGGAAATCCGGAAAGCAGAAGAATACAACAGCATCCTGTTTCAGTCGATGGGAGCTTCCATCGGTAACTATGATGCAGAAATACTGAGCGATGACAGTTACAACAGCCTGCTGAATCTTTCCGGCAAAGGCATCATGGGAACCATCCAGATCCCAAAGATTGACGTTAATCTTCCGATTTACCATGGAACAGACGATCAGGTATTGTCCATCGGTGTAGGCCATGTACAGAATTCATCCCTGCCGGTTGGCGGAAACAGCACAAGAACGCTTCTGACCGGCCATAGAGGTCTTCCAAATTCCAAACTGTTCACTCGACTTGATGAACTGGAAGAGGGAGACCTCTTCTTCCTTGATATATGTGGCTGTACCCTTGCCTACCAGATATATTCCATCGAAGTAATCGAACCGGATGAAGTCGGAAAACTGGATCCGGTCAATGATGAAGACATTGCGACACTGATTACCTGTACGCCATATGGTATCAACACACAAAGACTGATCGTCAATGGAAAAAGGATTCCCTACAGCATAAAGGTACAGGAATCCATACCGGAAGAAATGATGTCACTAAGAGAACTGTTCTTCACGGTTCTTCCATTTCTATTCCTGTTTTTATTGCTTATCAAAGAATTCAAGGAAAGGAGAAAAGCATGAAATCAGCAACGAAATTCGGCTGTCTGTTTACGATGATTCTGCTGTTTGTAGGATTCCTGCCAATCAGTGCGCAGGAGCATTCCCTGTTCCCGCAGGAGGGACTGAAAGATGTCGGCAGTGGGAAAACAGGCAGTATTACAATGCAGCTTACCAAGCCATTTGATGAGTGCCTGTCGATTGAAAATGTCACATTCGGTATCAATCAGATTGCAGATGTAGTAAGTGGTGAATATCACCTGCTGGATGAATACAAAGATACAGAAATTGATCTGAATCAGATCACTACAGCAGATCAGCTTGATACAGCCGCAAGAACACTGACAAAAGCAGTATCCAAATCAGAACTGTCCATCACAACAGATGAGACCGGTATGTGTACTGCAGAAGATCTTCCTGTTGGTGTATATCTTGTATATCCAACAGATCTGTCCAACTATGAACTGATTGAACCATTCATCGTGGCTATTCCAACTTTCAGCGAAACTAAGGGTGTGATGGAATATGATGTTAGTGTACTGCCAAAGCACTCCCCGCTGCCTCGTATCCGCATCAATAAAACAGATGCAAAAGATCATCAGAACATTACCGGTAAGGACTTTGCCTTTACTGTCTATTCTGATGAAGAATGCACTGACAGGGTTGCCGTTATCCAAAGCAACACAACAGATGGTACAGCAGAATATCTGATCCATTGTGGTTCATGGTGGATCAAAGAAACAAAGGCTCCGGAAGGTTATGTCCTGGGAAATGAAAAGATCCATGTGGAAATCACACTGGATGGTTTCTTCGTTAATGGAAAAGCGGTTGAAACAGATGAGGATCATCGTTATTACATCGAATTCACAAATAAAAAGATCACTCCTCCAAATACAGGCGTTGACCTGAACACAACTGCCTACGCAGCTGCTGCAAGTATCTGCCTTGTAGTAATTGGTGGATTGATCATCTACAGAGTTAAGAAGAAATAGTACAATCCAAACCAGTCAACGACTTAACAGGTATCAGCCACAGTATGTGTCAATGCTGTGGCTTTTCCTGTTTCTTATATTACCCTGTGATAGTGTGAATATAGATATATAAAACGTATGATGTTACGCAATTTCGAATCAGATTAGAAACACTGTAGTAAAATCGGAATTAAGGTAACAAATTACTTTAATATCGGTTTTATCATTCAATATTTTTAGTGTTATTGGATCTGGTTGATGATTGTTGCAACAAAGCAATTGAAAGCCAATCAAAAGGCATAAGATATTTGCTATATTTTCGCCATCTCCATTTGTTTTGCGGGTTTTTTGCCATTATAAATGATGTTTTTGGCAAAAATGATGGCAAAAATCTTTCAGATGAATTATCAGAAAACGAAAAGAGAGTATTGTTGGAACTAATAAACAACCCAAGCATTCCTTATGACACTCTTGTGGTTGAACTGGGCATATCCAGAAGAACAGTATCCAGAGTGTTTGTTTCTCTTGTTGAAAAAGGCTATATCGAAAGAGTTGGAACAAACAAAAAGGGATACTGGAAAATAATCAGATAAGAACAAATGCCAGTTTATCTATTTAAAGTATATCTTATTGATTAACGATAGCATGACAGTACGCCACCTGATGTATGGTGCAAAAGATACAGACAGCCATATACAATAGAATAACGATTCACATAAGCAGTAAATCCATAAGGGTTTGCTGCTTTTATTTTGGAGGAAACAATGAAATACAGAAACGATGTAAGAATTATCCTGTCACATGATGGATATGCTGAATTATCACAATACCTGAGCGATTATTACCACACAAACAATCTGTATGATACACTCTGCCTTCTGGAACACACCGATGTCATGTTTACTTCAAAACATGCTGTCTATATTGGATGGAATGACATCGAGTGGGATGAAAGTGAAGATTATGTAAATGCTCTCGTGTCGGGACTGGAGCATCTGAAAAAGAACAACTACTCCGTGTACTATGCCCGGATCGAAGAAGGCTGTGACGTAGCAGCACGAGAATCATCTGATGGATCCAAGGATAGAGATATTACCTTCAATTCCCCTTTTACGATTCGGGTTTTTGATGATCAACTTATGTTCCGATGGATGAAATCAAATGATTTTTATGATGCATACAGGAAAGGAGAACGATAAATGGGATATAAAAGTGATGTAAGGATCTCACTATCCATCAACGGATTTCAGGAGCTTTCCAATTACGTTGATGACTTTTTTGAAAAGAACAATGTGGATGAACAATACAATATCCTACATTGCATGGATGTCAGCCACAGTTCAAAGGATACGGTTTATTTTGGATGGAACGATATCAAATGGTACGAAACCCAGCCGGAGATCATGGCCATCGTCCTTGGTATCGATCATCTGAAAAAGAATGAGTATTCAACACGGTTCATACGCATCGGTCAGGAATACGATGATATCTATCAATGCTTTACCGATGGAAACAAAGATAAAAACATCGATGTTGAATATCCTTCAATGATCCGAAGATTTGATGACAGCTATGTATTTCGATGTATGGATAAAACACATGATCAGGAACGATAAAGAAAGGATGTGAATCAGTGACAAACGAAGAAAAGACCAAGCAGGCATTTGAAATGATCGAACAGGGTGTTAAGGATGTATATACTTCTGACAACTTCAAAAAGTATCTCTCCTGCTGTTCGAAATTCCACAACTATTCCCTCAACAATACACTGCTGATACTTGCACAGAAACCGGA
>JAEDEK010000007.1 GCA_016293365.1 Bulleidia sp.
GGCGTTTGCTATTTTCTTAAGAATTCGTTAAAATACAAAATGTTACGTATATATAAATGATGGAAAGGAGCTGATGGAATGAATAAACTGATGATGAAAATCCTTCCTGTTACAGCAGCAGTTGTCATTCTGAACGGTCAGGAACTACTGGCGTCAGGAAAGATCGGCAGCACCAGCTCACTTGCAGGCCTTCCGGGTGCGCATATATTTGAGACAACAGTCAACCAGAACAAACAGCTGATGTATGTATCAGCTGATACAAATGTTCTTTCCGATATTTCATCCGTCTCTTCTTCTGTTGAGAAGATTTCAAAGGGAGATGACGTCTATGTCATCGGCATCGAAGGAGAGATGTGTCAGGTTCTGACATCATCCGGTAAAACCGGCTATGTTTCCATCCGTTCTCTGACGGATGGTACAGATAATGTATTCCATGATGCAGATGGGGTTTATTACTGTGTGGAAGGCACTGAAGTAAGAATCCGTCCGAATGATCAGTCTACCATCTGTACAACTCTGCCGCAGAACACACAGCTTCAGGTGACAGGTGTCAATGAACATGGTTATTCCAGAGTCATCATTGATGGTGCGGAATGTTATGTGCGGACTGAGAATCTTTCTGAATCAAAGATCTATATTCCAAAAGCCTACACATTATGGAACGGACCTGTTCTGACACCAGGGGCTGGAACCGTTATCGGCCCAAGCGGTAAGGAAACATATTATAACCTCAATATGTCCGTCTGTGTGCAGAATGCAAAAAATGCAGGCGCACAGGGAGATTACTGGGTCAGAGAAGATGGTGTCAAGATGCTGGGTGAATATGTCATGGTAGCTGCTGATTTTTCCATCCGTCCGTTATGTACGATTGTTCCGACAAGCCTTGGTATGGGTATTGTTGTGGATACAGGCAGCTTTGTGATGAACAATCAGATGCAGCTGGATATCGCTGTTGCCTGGTAATACGATAAAAGAAAAGTTCTGCTTCATCAGGACTTTTTTTACGGGGAGGAAATAACATGGAAGAAAACAAAAGGAAAAAGCTGTTTGATGTGGAAGATCAGATGGAACATGATCTGGACGAACAGGCATTTACACGTGCCGTCAGCCGTCTTTCCGATACGGACAGACATCTGTTTGAAGATACTGGAGTCATTCATATTGACAGGGACATGCCTGCGGAAACACAGACGCTGCATGTTATCAGTCTGAGCAGGAAACATCAGCAGAAAAGAAACTTTGTATTCCGTATCATTCTCTGTCTTCTGGTTGCCGGTATTCTGATCGGTGCTGTGGGAATCGGTATGCATATGGTCATCGTAAATGATGCACAGAAGCAGGATCAGATCCAGCAGGCCGACAATGTAAGGATTGATGCCAATTCATTCCCGGATGATCTGTTCCGCAGCCATATTGCGGGAAGATATGATGTGAACCAGGATGGTTATCTTGATGGGCAGGAAAGGGATAATGTACTGATCATCATTGTACCTTCTGAACCGGCAATTACCACTGTGACAGGAATTGAATGGTTCTCTCATCTGCAGTCTCTGACTGTATCAGGTACATCCATTACACAGCTGGATCTTTCCGCAAATCCGGAACTCTCCTTCCTGGATGTTTCCAATACACCGGTTGAAACACTGAATCTTCAAAAACAGGAAAAGCTCGTGGATGTGCGTGCGGAAAACACGCCTGCATTAAAGGAGGTATATATGCCTTCCAATTCCATGATACATACCTTTGATACCGATGGTTCATCTTTGATCTGTGAGTGTGATGCATCGGGTAACTATATCGGCTGTTCTTTCAGGCAGGGGTGATCCTGCTTTTTTAATGGGTCGCAGAATTACCTATATCATGAAAAAACAGTCCCAGGCAGGAACTGTTATTTTCCGAGCTGTTTTGCGCGGGCAATGCATTTTTCATTGGCGTCATGGATGATGGCGGAAATGTTTCTTTCCTTCAGTTCACCGATTGCTTCAATCGTTGTTCCGCCTTTGGAACATACCTCATCCACAAACCGTTCAATACTTCTTTCCGGATATTTTTTCAGCAGCTGTGCGGATCCGATGAATGTCTGAACAAGCAGTGCCCGTGCATCTCTTTCATCAATACCTCTTTCGATGGCATCATCCAGAATGCACTGTACAAAGTAGTAGACATAGGCAGGGATGGATCCGTGCACGGTAACGATTTCGTTCATCTTGTCTTCCGGAATGGTTCTTGTGACACCCATGGAAGCAAACAGCTGGAAGACAAAGTCATAGTCATCAGCTCTGCAGTCATCCGACATGCACAGGGCAGTTGCTCCTGCACCGATCTGCAGTGGTGTATTCGGCATGCCACGGATGATCGGTGTGTTGTGAAGTCTTTCCTGCAGGTGGGCAATGGATACACCTGTGACAATGGAAAGAACAACATCCATCTGATCTGTGCTGATTTCATCCAGAACACCTTCCACCTGCTGAGGGGTTACCGCAAGCAGGATGATGTGGGAATTTTCTATCAGCTGATGGACATCGGACAGATAGGCAAAGCCTTCAATACTGCAGTCTTTACGTGCATGTTCGGAAGGATCATAGACGGCGATTTCATAGCGTTCCAGATAATCATTTCGAACAGCTCCCTTAGCGATGGCACCACCCATGTGGCCAAGACCGATGATACCTAACGTGTACTTCTTCTGTGTTTTCATTTGCAACATTCTCCATTTCCATCCAGGTGATATGTGACGGTAGTCAGTGCCTGCAGTCCCATAGGACCGCGGGCATGCATCTTCTGTGTGGAGATACCGATTTCCGCCCCGAGCCCGAATTCAAATCCATCTGTGAATCTGGTGCTGACATTGTGATAAATGCATGCACTGTCCACATTGTTCATAAAATATGATACCGCGTTTTCATCACTGGAAACAATACTTTCCGAATGATGTGTGCCGTGGTTTTCAATATGATTTACCGCTTCCCTGACACCTTCAACGGTAACGATATTCATGATCAGATCATTGTATTCCGTATTCCAGTTTTCTTCACTGCCTTTTTCAAAGGAAGGAATGATGGAACATGCATATTCATCCGCAAATACCTGTACGCCATGTTCTTTTAAAGCAGGTGCAAGCAGACTCAGAAATCTTTCTGCCGTACATTTCTGGATGAGCAGTGTTTCCATGGCATTGCAGACGGAAGGACGCTGGCATTTGGCGTTGATGACAATATTCACTGCCATCTGCAGATCAGCGGTTTCATCCACATAGACATGGCAGATTCCTGCACCGGTTTCAATGACAGGTACACGGGCATTGTCTACCACCGAGCGGATCAGACGGGAAGAACCTCTTGGAATCAGCAGGTCCATGCTGTTGCGGTCGGAAATCCATGCCTGTGTTTCAGCATGATCCGGATGTTCCAGAAGGATTACGGCATCTTTACTGACACCATACTTCCTGAGAGCATCATGCATTGCTTCCGTAATGGCAACGCAGCTGTGATAGGAATCCTTTCCTCCTTTGAGTATACATGCATTCCCGGACTTGAATGTCAAAGCGGCGCAGTCCGCACATACATTCGGTCTGGATTCAAAGATAATGCCGATGACACCGATGGCAGTGCTTGTTTTTTTCAGGTGAACACCACTGGTAAGAATACGGTCTTCCAGTACCATATGCAGAGGATCCGGCAGTGATGCTGTCTGTTCCACACCGGTTGCGATTGCTTCTATGGAAGAGGCAGTCAGTGTCAGTCGATCCAGGAAGGATGTTTTCATGCCGTTTAAACGGGCATTTTCCAGATCGATCTGATTGGCGGCAATGATTTTCTGCTCAGCGCTGCGCAGATTACATGCAAACTGCATCAGGACGCCGTTTCTTGTTTCAATGGACAGGTTTCTTGTAAGCCGTGCAGCTGCTTTGGCACGGGCTGTAATCTCTTTGATATTCATCTTTTTTTACCTTCGAAAAATGTTCCGACAGAAGCGCCTTCCATGATGTCATACAGAACAGAAGGCCTGTTTCCGTTTGTGATGATCATGTCAATTCCATGTTCCATGCAGGATTGAGCTGCGTGGATCTTTGTGATCATACCTCCGGTTCCCTGGGATGAGGATGTATCTCCCGCAAGAGACACTACCGTATCGTCAATAACGCGGATATACGGAATCAGTCTTGCATGTTCATCCGTATGTGGATCAGCTGTATAGACACCGTCTATATCTGAAAACAGGATCAGCAGATCGGCATCACATGCTGTACAGACAAGCGAAGCCAGTGTATCGTTATCGCCGATGGAAGTGATTTCATCGGTTGCGATTGTATCGTTTTCATTTAATACAGGTATGACCCCGAGTTCGAGAAGTCTGTTCATCGTATTTCTGAAATTGTCGACTCTTCCCGGGGTGGAAAGATCTTCACCCGTGAGAAGTACCTGGGCAATTGTGCGGTTGTATTCAGAAAAAAGCTTGTCATAGGTATACATCAGTTCACACTGACCGACCGCAGCACATGCCTGTTTTCCTGCCATATCTGCGGGTTTTCCGGGAAGTCCCATCTTTCCGACACCCATTGAAATGGCACCGGACGATACAAAAATGATCTCAATACCGCTGTTGGCGATATCGCAGATGACCTTGGCAAGCTGCTCCACTCTGCGGATATTCAGCCTTCCGCTTTTATGTGTCAGAGTGGTTGTGCCGACCTTGATCACAATACGTTTCCATTTTTCCATAAAAGGACCTCCATGATTTGTTCTATTATACTGTATTCGTTGTGGCTTTCAATTGATTTTCCGTTACAATGAATGCATGGAAATTGTAAAGTGCTGGATAGAACATCCGGTCCGCAGACTGGATCAGACATTTGAATATGCCAGTGATGTCCCGATCAGACAGGGATGTCGTGTTCTGATTCCATTTGGAAAAAGACAGCTGGTCGGATTTGTGGAGTCTTGTGAGCCGATGAAGGAAACCATGGAGGAATACCGGCAGCGGAATGGTTTTGCGCTGAAAAAAATAGACAGGGTACTGGATGAAGAACCTCTGATCACAGAAGAACTGCATGATCTTGCCTTTTATATGAAAGACATCACTCTTTCCACAACCATCAGCTGCTTTCAGGCGATGCTGCCATCGATTGTCAAACCATCCAGTCATCAGAAAAAAGCTGTCGTGGAAAAGTGGGTTAAAGTATCGGGTGAACATTGTACACTGACTCCAAGACAGCTGGAAGCATATCTGTCAGTAAAACAGGCAAAGGAAATGCCGTATTCCCAATTGAGGAAAAACTATCCAAACCAAGCTCATGTACTGCTGGAAAAAAGGGCACTGATCAGTTTTACAAAGGAAAAGACAGCTGTCAGTGAACCGTTATCCATTGCCAGCGCTCCATATCCATTGAACAAAGAACAGAAAGAAGCCATCCATCAGATTGTGCAGAGTGATGATCTTTTCTTTCTTTTAAAAGGTGTGACAGGTTCAGGAAAGACGGAAGTGTATTTTCAGCTGGCACAGAAAGTGCTGGAAGAAGGCAGACAGGTACTGTTTCTTGTCCCGGAAATCGGTCTTACGCCGATGATGATTGAACGGGTCAGAAAACGCTTCGGCAGTTATCTGGCGGTATATCACAGCGGACTGAATGCCGAGGAAAAATACGAACAGTACCGGCTTGTTCATCAGGGCAGAGCAGGAATAGTCGTCGGGACAAGAAGTGCTGTTTTTCTGCCGTTTGACAATCTTGGTCTGATCATCATGGACGAAGAACATGATACATCCTATAAGCAGGAATCACAGCCTGCCTATCATACACGGGATATTGCGATGTTCCGCTGCAGTTATCATCATGCAAGACTGATCATGGGAAGTGCAACACCTTCTCTGGATTCCTATGCCAGAGCTTTGAAACATGTCTATCATCCCGTCATCCTGAATCATCGTGTCAATGATACCATGCCGGAAATTCATGTTGTGAACATGAAAGAGGCGATGGAGGCAGGAGAAAATGAAATGATCTGTGATGAGCTGCGGGATGGCATTGCCTTACGTCTTGCCCGCAGAGAACAGGTTATTCTTCTGCTGAACAGAAGAGGGTTTCACAGCCTTCTGAAATGCAGGAGCTGTCAGGAGGTACTCAAATGCCCGCATTGTGATCTTGCGATGAGCTATCATAAGGATGGCAGAATCATGAAATGTCATACATGCGGATATCAGATGCGGGTACCTGTTCATTGTCCATCCTGCCACAGCAATGCTGGATTTACGACATACGGCTTCGGCACACAGAAACTGCAGGAACAGGTGGAACAGATGTTTCCATCTGCCAGGATCATCCGGATGGATGCCGATACTACAGGAAAAAAGAATGCCCATCACGATCTGCTGACTGCATTTGGAAACCATGAGGCGGATATTCTGGTCGGTACACAGATGATTGCCAAAGGACTGGATTATCCGGATGTGACTCTTGTGGGTATTGTCAACGGGGATGAAGGTCTTAACAGAACCGATTATCGAAGCTGTGAAGTGACATTTGATCTTCTGATGCAGGCTGCAGGCAGAAGTGGAAGAAGTGAAGACAGGGGGGAAGTCATTCTGCAGGTCAATGATCCGATGCATTATGCCGTCCGCTGTGCTGCCGCAAACGACTATGATTCCTTTTTTACACAGGAAATGGCATACAGACATACTGTCAATGCACCGCCATATACATATCTGATTTCAATTACGGTCAGTGCATATTCCCAGGAAAAATGCAATACGATTGCCGGGAAAATGCATGATGGTATCAAAGGAAATTTCATCACTGGTGGTGTCATAGAACTGCTGCGTAAAAAAGATCTTTACCGCAGTCGGATTCTTCTGAAAGGAAAAGATCTGAAACAGATGCGGCAGGCCGTATCAGACTGGCTGGACAGTCAGAAAAACAAACCGGAAGGAGTGCGGATCGATGTGAATCCGCTTGTACTGGACTGATGGAACCAAGAAAAACTGCATATGAAATACTTTACCGTGTTTTTTATGAACATGGATTTGCATCCCTGTTGATGCGTGAAATCAAGATGGATCAGCCATCCATGGCGTTTGTTTCCCAGCTTGTTTACGGAACCATCCGTAACAGATCCCTGCTGGAATATCAATGGAAGGACCTGGTCAGAAAAACAAGAAGCAGAGCGGAAGTACTGCTGGATATGGCATGTTATGAACTGTATTTCATGTCCAGTCCATCGTATGCCGTTTTGAATGAAGTCGTATCCCTTGCCCCGAAAAAAGACAGGGCATTCATCAATGCTGTACTGCGTCAGGTAAGCAACAGACAACTGCAACAGCCGCACGATCCATCCATTTCCTGTTCCATGCCGGAATGGATTATCCGTCTTTGGAATGCTCATTATGGAGAATGCAGATGCAATCAGCTGCTTCAGATCTTTCAAACACCTGCTGGGGTTTACGGCAGATGGAATCCAATAAAAGCAGAAAAGCAGCAGCTGAGTGAATTGGATCATTATACATGGCTGGATGAGTGGTCATTTTCCAGTGATATTCCGATTCAGAAAACACGTGATTTCCTGAATGGCAGGGTAGTGATACAGAATCCAAGTTCTCTTCTGCCGGTGATGATGATGGATGTAAAACCAGGCATGAAAGTACTGGATACATGTGCATCACCGGGTACCAAGACACAGATGATGGCAGTACTGATGGAAAATACGGGGTCCATTACTGCATGTGATCTGTATGAACACAGACTTTCTCTGATTGATCATCTGATGGAAAAAACCGGTGTGAAGATTGTTGAAACCATGGTGGCGGATGGTACGAAACTGGCTCAGGAGCATGTGGAAAGCTTTGATCGGGTGCTTTGTGATGTACCTTGTTCAGGACTTGGAGATCTGCGTCATAAACCGGAAATCAGATGGCATCTGACACCGGATGATATGGATGAGATCATCCTGATTCAGCAGCAGATTCTTCAGACTTCTTCCTGCTATGTCAGAAACGGGGGAAAGCTTGTCTATTCCACCTGTACACTGAACAACAGGGAAAACGGAAAACAGATCAGAGACTTTCTGAAAAATCATCCGGAATTTGAACTGATGGAAGAGAAGACAGTCTTTCCGGATGAAATCCATGATGGATTTTATGCAGCCTGTATGGTGAAAAAAGAAAGAGATATGATAGAATAGGCGCGTATGAAAACAATATATGATCTGAATCTGAAACAGCTGGAGGAAATGCTTGCCGGATATGGCCAGAAGCCGTATCGTGCAAAACAGCTGTTTACGTGGTTATACCGCAAAAGAGCGATGTCCTTTTCAGAAATGACGGATCTGCCGGCAGCATTAATTGAAAAGCTGAGTGCAGAATATGCCATCATGCCTGTCAAGGAACTGACAAGACAGGTATCAAAAGACGGTACCATCAAATTTCTGCTGCAGCTGATGGATGGAAGCAGTGTGGAAGCAGTGCTGATGCACTTCCACTTTGGAGACAGCCTGTGTGTGACTTCGCAGGTCGGCTGCAACATGGGATGTACATTCTGTGCATCTGGATTACTGAAAAAACAAAGAGATCTGAGTGCCGGTGAAATGGTCGGCGAAGTCATGTATGTTCAGAAGCAGCTGGATGAAATGGAAAGACGAGTAGACAATATCGTCATCATGGGAACGGGTGAACCGTTTGACAACTATGACAATGTCATCAATTTCTGCTCGATTGTCAATTCCGATCTTGGTCTTGCGATCGGCGCAAGGCATATTACGATTTCCACTTGTGGAATCGTTCCGAAAATCCGTGAATTTGCACAGGGACACTATCAGTACAACCTGGCAATCTCACTGCATGCTCCAAACAACGAGCTGCGTGAAAAGATCATGCCGATTGATCGGGCATATCCACTCGATATACTGATGGAAGCACTAAGGGATTACAGCGAAAACAATCATCGCAGACTGACATTTGAATATATTCTATTAAGCGGTGTCAATGATTCGGATGCCCATGCCATGCAGCTGGCGGATCTGATCCGTGGTATGAATGCCTATGTCAATCTGATTCCATACAATGAAGTGGATGAAAACGGATATCGCAGCGTCAATGAAAAGAAGGCACTTCATTTCTATGATGTTCTGATGAAGCATGGTGTCAAAGCAACACTGCGTCAGAAACATGGAGATGATATTGATGCTGCATGCGGACAGCTGCGCGCAAAACACGAAATGGGTAAGAAATGAAGTACTACGGAATAACCGACCGCGGACTGGTCAGAAAAAACAATCAGGATTCCTACGTCATCGCCACCAACAAGGCCAATGACGTTTTTGCGATTGTCGCAGACGGCATCGGCGGTAATTCCGGAGGGGATATTGCCAGTGCAATGACCGTATCTCTGTTTTCGCAGGCGTTTTCGGAAACAGAAGGATTCACCGATGGTCAGCAGGCTTCGCAGTGGATTAAACGGATGATCACCCATGTCAATTATGAAATCTACAGTTATGGGGCAGGCAGACCGGAGCTGAAGGGAATGGGTACCACCCTGACCGGTGTGATGATCACCTCGTTTGGAAAAGTTGTTGTCAATATCGGCGATTCCCGTACATATGCATGGTGGAAGGATGGCAGGTTCAGACAGATCACAATGGATCATTCCCTTGTCAATGACATGATCATGCATGGTGAACTGACACCGGAAGAAGCAAAAAACTCGCCACGCAAAAATGTTCTGACCAATGCATTGGGTGTATGGCCTACTGTCAGAGGAGATATTCATGTCCATCAGGAACAGATGGATGGTCTGCTGCTGTGTTCAGATGGTCTGCATGGATATGTTGAGGAAGAGAAAATCCGCTCCATTCTGATGAATCCGGATATGGATCCATCCTTACGTGCCAGAAATCTGATGAAGTCTGCCCTGGAAGCTGGCGGCTACGATAATGTCACAATCATTCTGATTGACCTTGAGGAGGAACGCAATGGCATCTGATAACATGATTGCAGGCCGTTACGAGGTCGTTTCCCATATCGGACAGGGCGGTATGGCGGATGTGTTCCTTGCGGTTGATACCATCCTCAACAGGCAGGTAGCCATTAAGATTCTCCGAGAAGATCTGTCTACTGATACCGTATCGATTCTGCGCTTTGAAAGAGAGGCACAGGCTGCTGCATCACTGGCGCATCCGAATATTGTAGAAATCTATGATGTTGGTGAATATAAGGATCACCATTACATCGTCATGGAATATGTTGCCGGAAAAACCCTCAAACAGGTTATCCGTTCCCGTGGTCCGCTTGTCAATGAAGAGGCAGTGGATATCATGAAACAGCTGTGTTCTGCAGTGGCGGAAGCGCACAGCAGAGGCATCATCCATCGTGACATCAAACCGCAGAATGTCATTGTCAAGGCGGATGGATCTTTGAAAATACTGGATTTCGGTATTGCGACTGCTTTAGGCAGCGCTCAATTGACACAGGCAAACAATGTCATGGGATCGGTGCATTATCTGGCACCTGAACTTGCCAAAGGGGAACCGGCATCCTTTCAGTCGGATATATATGCCCTTGGTATCGTTCTTTATGAAATGCTGAGCGGGGATGTACCGTTCAAAGCGGATCAGGCTGTACAGGTTGCATTAAAACATATGCGTGAGCCGATGCCTTCGGTCCGTGCCATCAATTCGACGGTTCCGCAGTCACTGGAAAACATCATCACCCGTTCCACTGCAAAAGATCCATCTTTGCGCTATGGGAATGCAGAGGAAATGCTTGCGGATGTATCCACATGTCTGCGCAGTGAACGTATGAATGAAAGAAGACTGCTCATCCGTGAAACTCCGGTAAAAAAAGGTACACCGGAAGCAAGAGCAGTGCCCCCTAAAACAGAAAAAAAGAAGGAAGCTGCCGTTTCGTCAACCAAAGCACGTGCGGAAATGGAAAGGGAAAGCAGAAAACGCAGGACACTTGTGATACTGATCGGCGTGCTGTGTGCCCTGGTTATCATCGGTACGCTTTCTGCCCTTGCCTTTACAGGTGTGATTTCCTTTGGAAAACAGTACCATGTGCCCCAGATTGTAGGTCTTTCCTTCAATGAAGCAATGGAAGAGCTGGAAAAGGAAACATTGAGTGTTGATGAAGAAAAGATCCGCTATGAACTGACAGTGGATCAGGCTGCAGGTACGATCATCGATGTTTCACCTAAGGAAGGTGAAAAGGTGGATAAGGACAGTCGTGTGGAAGTGGTTGTATCCAGTGGAATCGGCGTGAAGGCAAAGGATTATACAGGAAGAAACATCAATGAAGTCATCGACGAGATCTCAAAGGAATACCCAAACCTGAAGATCGAACTACAGGAAACATCCAGTCCGATCACAGCAGGAACGATTCTTTCCCAGCAGATATTGAATGCAGGGGATCTGTTTGATCCGACCAGGGTCAATACGGTTTCCTTTACGTACAGTGCCTATCCGACGGTAACCATTCCGGATGATATCATCGGTAAGACAATCACAGATGCAGTCAGAGAACTGGAAGAGATGGGACTGAAAGTTTATACCTCCAACCGTTCTTTACCGAAAGATATCGATGAAATGTCACCGGATGAACAGGCTTCCATCTCTTTTGGAACCGTAATTGACTGTTCACCAGCTTCTGGAACTTCCTATACACAGTCAACTGATAACTACATAACACTGTACTATTACTGAGAAACATGAAAGCTAGAATTATCCGAATTATATCAAAGGAATATACAATTCTGTCTGAAGATGGACAGAAGCATACGGCTGTACTGTCCGGAAAGATCCGCAGACAGGTCATACCGGCAGCCGGTGATCTTGTGGAGGCACAGGAAACCGCAGGACAGATGGTCATTGTGAAGATTCTTCCCAGAAAGAATCATCTCATCCGTCCGTTTGTCGCAAATGTCGATCAGGCTCTGATCGTCATGAGTGTCATGGATCCTGATTTTTCCGTGACACTGATTGACCGTCTGACGATTTTGATTGAAAAAGCCGGTATCACGCCGGTTCTTGTTGTGACAAAATGTGACAGGGGTATCCCTGAAGAAACGGAAAAACAGATTCAGGAATATGAAAACGGACCACTGCAGGTGATCCGTACCGGTAAAGGAGAGCTCAACAGTGCTCTTCGTCCTATGCTGGACGGAAAGGTTTCTGTTCTGACAGGTCAGTCGGGTGCTGGAAAAAGTACACTGATCAATGAACTGGAACCATCGTTCCACCTGGCTACTCAGGAAATCTCAAAGGCTCTTGGCAGAGGCCGTCATACGACACGCCATAATGAGCTTCATCAGGTATGCGGTGGACTGGTAGCTGATACACCAGGATTCAGTTCGCTGGATTTCAGCAGTATGGAAGCGGATGAAGTCGGTGCGTGCATACCGGATTTTGCACCATATCTTGGACAGTGCAGATTCAATGACTGCATCCATCAGAATGAACCGGGATGTGCCGTCAAACAGGCGGTTGAGGAAGGAAAAGTCCCGCTGCGCAGATATCACAGTTACCTGGCAGTACTTGCCATGATTCAGGAAAGAAGGAAGAAATATTTATGAGCGTTATCATCGCACCAAGTGTTTTATCTCTTGACTATTCAGATACAGCTTCACAGCTGAAGGAACTCAATGCATCGGGGGCTGAATGGATGCACTACGACGTCATGGATGGTTGTTTTGTTCCAAACATTTCATTCGGTCCGGATATCCTGAAGGCATTCTGCAGAGCATCTGACTTATATAAGGATGTTCATCTGATGGTACAGGATCCATCCTATTATGCAGATGTATTCATGAAGGCAGGTGCGGATCTGATCACATTCCATTATGAGGCACTTGAGCCTCAGAAGATCCTTCCGCTTGTGCAGAAGATTCATGACAACGGGAAAAAAGCAGGGATTTCCATTAAACCAGGTACATCCACAGAAGTGCTGAAGCCGTATCTGAATGACTTTGATCTGTTTCTGATCATGTCCGTAGAACCTGGTTTTGGTGGACAGTCCTTCCATATGGAAGCGACAGAAAAGATCGCACAGCTTCGAAAAATGATTCAGGAAGCAGGAAGCACAGCTTTGATTGAAGTAGATGGCGGTATCAATCAGGAAACAGCTGCCTTATGCAGACAGGCAGGTGTGGATGTACTTGTTGCGGGATCATACGTGTTTAAAAGGGATATCCACAAGGCAGTGGAGAGTCTGAGATGAAAGTCATCATTGCCTGCAAGCTGACCGATGGGATTACACCGGAAGACTGTGATTATATCGGTGTGGACAAAGGCGCTCTTTTTCTTGCCAGACAGGGCATTCATATGGTATGTGCCATCGGCGATTTTGATTCCGTTGAGCAGGAGGATCTGAAGCTGATTCACCAGTTCAGCAGAGAAGTCGTATGTCTGAATCCGATCAAGGATGATACGGATGCGCAGGCAGCCATTGAAAAAGCTGACAGCCTTGGCTATCAGCAGATGGAGATCCTTGGTGCAACGGGTGGAAGAATTGATCATGAACTGATCAATCTTCGCCTGACCATGCAGTATCCAGGCAGAGTCATTCTCAAAGATGACAGGAATCTGATCATGGCATATCCTGCCGGTACGCATCACGTCAAAGCTGGTGACTATCCATATTTTTCCTTCTTCACACAAAGTGAAGATGTGCTGACACTCCATGGTTTTGCCTATCCCCTGGAAAGAAGAAGGATCACCTGTTACGACCTGTACACGGTTTCCAACCAGCTGATCGGGGAAACAGGTACATTCATCAATGAAAAAAATCCCGTACTTCTGATTCGAAGCCGGGATGAAAAAAAAGATTCTTAGGAATCTTCTTTTTTTATGCCTTGACTGCCTTGGCGCTCTTGGACTTGAGTGTCTTTAATGCACGGGCAGAAATACGAACTGTCTGTGGCTTTCCATCGACAACCATATGTACTTTCTGCAGATTAACATTCCACTTTCTTCTTGTAGCACGTAAAGAATGAGAACGCTTATTTCCGCTCAACGCCTTCTTACCGGATACGGCACAAACTCTTGACATACCATAACCTCCTTCGCTCATAATGCCTAGAAAATATACCATAGAGTGATTCATATTGCAACAGTTAAATCTGTGGTTTTTTTAGGCGGGACAATATGGAATTTTGTTTGGAAACAGGCGGTTCTGTGATAAACTAGGTGATGTGTACAGAAAGGAGACTTCATGAGCGATAAACAGATTTTCGCGGCATTGGAAGTAGCCGACCATGAGGTACGCCTGATTGTCGGAGAATTCTTCAATACCAGATTCAATGTAATCAAAGTGGAAAGAATCCCATGTTTCGGGCTTTCCTATAATAAAGTAACGGATCCGGAAGCCATCAGCAAGGCGATCCGTACAGCAGCAGACAATGTGTCCCGTATGCTCGGGGCAGACATCCGTAAGGTCATCCTGGCGATGCCTTCCTACAGAATGAAACGCTATTCCGTCAAGTCCACCGTACAGATCGAAGGAATTGACGGTGTCGTAACGATTCAGGATGTCAGAAATGCCATAACAAAAGCAGAGCAGATGAAGATCAGCAAGGATTATGCCCTGATCCAGACTGTCTGTGTCAGATATTCCGTAAATGGAATTGCGACAAGAAGAATTCCGATTGGAGAAAGATGCTCCAGTATGGAAGTGGATATCGACCTGTTATGTGCTGACCGTAAGATGAGTTATGATCTTGTCATGGCGGTTGAAAAATCAGGCATCAGTGTTCTGGATATCTTCCCGGATGTATATGCCTGTGCAAAGGAGGCGGCATTATTTGAACGTGCTGTCAACCAGCAGGTGCTTCTGTTCAAGATGGAAAGAGAAACAACCACATTGACACTTCTGAAAAAGGGCAGAATCAATACATCTCTGATCAGTCCATTCGGTATCGGTTCCATCGTTGCTCCGGTTGTGGAAAAATACGGTATCCCTGCAGAAACAGCAGTGGATCTGCTGAAATACAGCTGCCGTCTGGATAAGGAAAAGTTCTCAAAGAATCCGATTCATATCTGGGCAGATGGAAATCAGACCCGTACAATCAATGAACAGCAGCTGTATGACTGTGTCAAAGACAACATCACTCAGTGGCTGGAAGCAATCGAAAAAACATGTAAACCGATCTTGCAAGGCACGCCAACAGCTGTTATGATTACAGGCGAAGGTGGCGAAATGCTCGGTTTTGCACAGCTTTTGGGTAGCAGACTGGGTGTTGAATGTCAAAGTTATATTCCGGAAACACTCGGTGCCCGCAATGCAGGACTGACGTCCTGTCTTGGACTCTTCTATGCATATCAGGATAAACTCCCGATCAGCGGATACATTGACGACAGTCTGGATATGGATGCTTTTGTCAAGGCAGTCAGCTATCGTGCAAAACGTAAGAGTGATTCCGATACAAAGGAAGATACTCTGACAAGTAAATTAAAAGGACTCTTCTTAGAGGGAAAGATGTAACAGAGGTAAGAAAATGGCAGATTTAGAATATAACCAGATTGCGAAAATTAAGGTTGTCGGTATTGGTGGTGCCGGTTCCAACGCAGTAAACCGCATGGTTCAGGAAGGTGTACAGGGTGTAGAATTCTACGTTGCAAACACTGACCTTCAGGCACTCGATATTTCTCCTGTAGCCAACAAGATTCAGCTTGGCAAGGAAGGCCTTGGTGCAGGCGGCAATCCTGATAATGGACGTAAGGCAGCTGTTGAAAGCGAAGATGAAATCCGTAAGGCAATGGAAGGTGCAGACATGGTCTTCTTAACAGCCGGTATGGGTGGTGGAACAGGTACAGGTGCTGCTCCATTATTTGCGAAAATTGCAAAGGAACTCGGATGTCTGACAGTCGGTATCGTAACAAAGCCTTTCTCCTTTGAAGGAAGAAAGAGAATGGTACAGGCTGAAAACGGTCTGGAACAGCTGAAAGAATATGTTGACTCTCTGATCATCATTTCCAACAACAAGGTTCTGGAGGTCATCGGTCATATTCCATTCGAAGATGCATTCAAGGAAGCAGACAACATTCTGCGTCAGGGTGTACAGACAATCACTGACCTGATTGCATGTCCGGCAATGATCAACCTCGACTTTGCGGATATCAAGTCCGTCATGGAAGGTCAGGGTTCCGCACTGTTCGGTATCGGTATGGCTGATGGTGATAATAAGGCACAGGAAGCTGCACAGCGTGCAATTCAGTCTCCACTGCTGGAAGCTCAGATTGCCGGTGCAAAGAGTGCAATCATCAACGTCACAGGTGGTTCTACAATGTCCGCATATGACGCAAGTGAAGCTGTTGATACAATCCGTGAAGCTGCAGGTAATGACATCGATATCATCTTCGGTGTTGCGATCAATGATAAGATCGGTGATTCCATCATCGTATCAGTCATTGCTACTGGATTCGATCTTCCAGCTTATGAAGCCATCGGCAACGATGGTCCTGCTTCTGCAAAGAGCCCTGTTTCTTCTGCTGAAACAGCAGCGCCATCTGCAGGAGTTGTCATGGAAGAAGACGATGACGTTGCTTTTGGAGAAGGCGACGACAATGATGACGACGGTGTCATCCCAGGCTTCTTCAGAAGAGGTTAATCAACTACAGGCCATCTCAGGGTGGCCTTTTCACATGGAGGAAAGATGAATAGAGAAGACTATGCAGTTTCTTTGAGAAACAGGGGCTATAACTGTGCACAGGCAGTCATCTGTGCGTTCGCGGATCAGTGTGATCTGAGTGAAGAACAGCTGTTTGCGGTAAGTGAGTGTTTTGGAAGCGGCCTTGGCTGTACGGAAGGAACATGTGGTGCATTGACGGCAGCATGCATGCTGGCAGGACTTACGACAAGTTCCAGACATCTGGATCATCCGGATTCCAAGGCACGTACCTACATGACAGAGCGGAATGTGATCCATGATTTCAAACAACAGGCAGGAGCACTTGTATGCCGTGACATCAAAGGACTCGATACAGGAAAGGTGCTGTGTGAATGTGAGGAATGTGTCCGTATTGCGGTAAGACTTGCAGAACAGTACCTGTTTGCACAAGGGGTGGAATGATGAACGACAGACTGCAGAAACAGATTGATTTCATCGTAAAAATAGATGAAGAGAAAAATATTCTGCGTCAGACGCATCTTTCGCACCATGGCAGAAGAGAAAATGATGCTGAACATGCATGGCATATGGCAATCATGGCATATCTGCTGCAGGAATATGCTAACCAGGAAGTCGACATCGGCAGAGTCATGATTCTGTGCCTGATTCATGATATTGTGGAAATTGAGGCTGGGGATACATACGCCTATGATGAAGAAGCGAAGAAGACGCAGGCAGAAAGGGAACGCAAAGCAGCAGAACATCTGTTTGCCATGCTTCCTGAAGATCAGTGCAGAATGATGCATGAACTGTTTGATGAATTTGAACATGGCGATACACCGGAGGCACGTTTCGCTAGAGCCATGGACAATTTTCAGCCACTGCTGTTGAATGACGCCAATCAGGGAGAAAGCTGGATGGAACACGATGTAGCCAGATCCTCCATTGATGCACGCCAGAAGAAGACGGCAGATGGATCAAAACAGCTGTATGAAGTGATTGAATCCATCCTTGACCGTCATATGGAACTGGGACATATCCGGCAGGGCTGACGGCTGTCATTGCGTATGCATCATGAAAATGCTATAATATTCGCATTTAATTACATATTTAAAAGGAAGGTGTTTATTTTGGACGATTCATCGATACCACTGTGTAATCAGTGTTTAACAGGAAAGAGCTGGTATTCTTATGACAGATAACAGCATGTTCATACTGGCAGTTGTCATTCTGCTTGTCTTTTCCGCAATGTTTTCCGCCATTGAAACGGCTTTTTCATGCGCATCCAGGATACGTCTGAAAAACATGACATCCGATGGTGATCGCAGAGCAGGATCTGTACTGCGGATTCTGGAAAACTACGACAGATTTCTGACGACTGTTCTGATCGGAAACAACATTGTCAATATTACCGCTGCAACTGTATCTACGATTCTGTTTTCCAGGATGTTTGGAGAAACCAACGGTCCATCCATATCCACAGTTGTACTGACCATTGCGACGTTGATGTTCGGTGAAATCGCACCGAAGTCCATCGCCAAGCAGTGTCCGGAAAAGTTCTCCTGTGCAACTGTAGGCATCATGAAATTCTTCCTGGTACTGTTGCGTCCGTTCAGCTGGCTGTTAAGCGGCTGGACATTTGTTGTCAATCATGTTGTCAATGTTCAGGAAGATGAATCCGATATTTCCGATGAACTGATTACGATGGTGGATGAAGCGGAAAGAGAAGGGGATCTGGAAGAACATCAGTCCGATCTGATTTCCAATGCGATTTCCTTTAATGATCTGGATGTCAAGGATGTACTGACACCAAGAGTGGATGTCGTTGCGGTTGATATGACAACGCCGATCGATGAGATTGAACGTGTTTTCCGTGAAAACTCCTTTTCCAGACTTCCTGTCTATGAAAACTCCATCGACAATATCGTCGGTGTCATTCATGAAAAGGACTTTTATGAACTGCGTTATCACCAGCGTGGACCGATCCGTAAGATTATCAAACAGGTGATCTATACTTCACCAAACACTGCCATTTCCGTTGTCATGAAACAGCTGCAGGCATCCAAACTGCATATGGCTGTCGTATTGGATGAATATGGTGGTACGGATGGTATTATCACACTGGAGGATATCATCGAAGAACTTGTTGGTGAAATCTGGGATGAACATGATATCGTAGAGGACTTCTATCAGAAACTCGATGATCATACATGGCTTGTGAAAGGCGATGCAGAGATTGATGATCTGATTGAGCGATTTGACGTTGAAGAAGAGGATGAGGAATTTGACTTCATTACGGTTTCCGGATGGGCAATTCATGAGCTCAGTCATATTCCACGCGTCAATGAACAGTTTGACTACAAGAATCTGCATGTCACCATTACAAAGGCGGATCAGCGTAAGGTTGTTGAAGTCAAGGTTGAAATCAGAGATAAAGAAGGAGATGAGGAAGACGAATGATCGTTTTCCTTTATTAACATATGCAACAGTATTTCTGTAATACACCGTTAACGATCGGTGAAGATTATGTCATGACAAAGGATCAGGCACATCATGCGGTGAATGTACTGCACCTGGATCATGAGACTGTCCGTCTTGTTTATGAAGGAACCGGATATTTTGGAACACTGGTTCCGGATGGAAAGAAGGCGGTTGTTCATATCGATGCACAGGATGAAAGGATCAATGAACCAGAAGGCGAAATCATTCTTGCGATCGCCCTGATCCGCAGAGAAAAATTTGAGTGGATTCTGCAGAAAGCAACAGAGCTTGGTGTAACAAGGATCATTCCATTTGAATCCTCACGTTGTGTTGTTCATGCCCGTAAAGAGAAGGCAGACCGTCAGAAGGACAGATGGAATGCGATTGTTCAGAGTGCTGCTGAGCAGTGCAAACGGAACCGGATTCCGACTGTAGAAGATGTCATGTCCTTTTCGGATCTGATGAAGCAGAATGCTCAGCTGAAGATCTGTGCCTATGAAAAGGCGCAGCAGCACTCGCATTGGCTCACTGACCTGTATTCTGATCAGAAAGAGGTGCTTGTACTGATCGGGCCGGAAGGAGGGTTCAGTGAAAGTGAAATTGAACAGGTTGTTCACAATAACTATACACCCTGTACGCTTGGCTCGCGGATCCTGCGTGCTGAGACGGCAGCACTGTACTGCCTTTCTGTATTAAGTGAAATCAATGAGAAAAGGAGAACGAAATGAGATTTTCCATCTGTAATCTTGGCTGTAAGGTCAATGCCTATGAAGCGGAATGCGTTGCGTCTTCTTTGATGGAAAAAGGGTGGGAAAGAGTCGGTTTTGAACAGATGGCGGATGCTGCTCTGATCTTCACCTGTGCCGTAACCAATACTGCCGCAGCAAAAAGCCGTAAGATGCTGCACCGTATCAGACGTCAGTTTCCATCCTGTATCACAGCTGTAGTAGGCTGTTATGCACAGATCAATGATGGACTGCTGGAAGATGCGGATATCATCCTTGGATCCAGGGAAAAATCCAGTCTGGTGGAAGTGCTGGAACAGTTTCTGCGGGATCATCAGCCGGTGCGCATGGTTGACGAACTGGCAGGCATGCCGTTTGAACCGATGCTCGCTTCCTCCTTTGACACCCATTCCAGAGCCTATCTGAAAATCCAGGACGGCTGTAATCAGTTCTGTTCCTACTGCATCATTCCATATGCAAGAGGAAGAGAAAGGTCCATGGCACCGGATACTGTCATTGCGCAGATGAAAAAGATCTCTTCCAGCTATCAGGAAACGGTTCTGACCGGTATTCATACAGGACGCTATGGAAGAGAATACGGTATCAGCCTTGCACAGCTGATGGAGCGGATCCTCAGGGAAACTTCGATCGGCAGACTTCGGATCAGTTCCATTGAAATCACGGAAATTGATGATGATCTGATTTCCTTAATGGAACAGTATCCTGACCGTATCGCAAGGCACCTTCATATTCCGCTGCAGTCAGGCTGCGATGAAATTCTCAAGGCCATGCACAGACCTTATACCACACAGCAGTATTATGATAGAATAGAAGAAATCAGAAACCGCCTTGGACAGGTTTCCATCTCCTGTGATCTGATGACAGGTTTCCCGAATGAAAGCGAAGAGTACCATCAGCAGGCTATGGCCTTTGTCCGAAAATGCGGATTTGCATTCCTGCATGTATTCCCGTTTTCAGAAAGGGAAGGAACTCCTGCTGCCTCCATGCCTAACCCAGTGGCTGTAAATGTGCGGAAACAGCGGGCAAAACAGGCGATTGCTCTGTCACAGCAGCTTTCTGAAATCTATCAGAAAGGAAGAATCGGCCAGAAGGATATCATTGTGGCCGAGACATATAAAGACGGTTATACAACAGGCTATACATCCGATTATATTCAGGTACATGTGAAGGGAAAGCTTCCTCAGGGGAAGATGATTCCGGTTATTCTGGAAAGCTATGAGGATGGAAAGATGTACGCAAAGGAGCGTGAGGTTTATGAAACTGAGTGAACTGTTTGATCAGGTTCCGGATATTGAAATTGCCAATCTGATGGCGGACTCCCGCAAGAAAAGACCGGATTCGATCTTCTTCTGTGTCAAGGGAATGATGTTTGACGGTCATAAATTCATTGATCAGGCAATTGAAAATGGGGCCAGAGTCATTGTATACAGCAGTGATCTTGATCACATGAGACCGGATGTGACCTATATCCGTGTAAAGAATGTATTGGATGCCTATAACTATGTAGCAGATGCATTTTATGGACATCCATCCAAAAAACTGAAAATGTATGGAGTCACGGGTACCAATGGTAAGTCATCCGTTGCATGTATTATCCGTGATCTGCTGAATCCGTTCATGCCATCCGGCTACATCGGAACGATTTCCATTGAATATGGAAATATCAAGCTACCGCCGTTGCTGACAACACCGGATATTGATGATCTGCACGGCATCCTTGGTGAAATGGTTGAAAACGGAATCCAGGCATGTGCTCTGGAAGCTTCCTCCATCGGCATTGAACAGGGAAGAGTGGATGCGATTGATTTTGATACGGTCATTTTTACAAATCTGACCCACGATCATCTGGATTATCATGGTACGATGCAGAATTACATGCATGCCAAAAAGAAACTGTTTGACAATCTCAAGCCTGAAGCTGTCGCCATCACAAATGTGGATGATCCATATGGAATGAAAGTGACTGCAGATACACCGGCAAAACTGGTGACATATGGTATCGATCAGCCGGCGGATTACAGAGTGACGAAATTCCAACTTTCCAAAGACTGTACAAGATTTACGCTGACCCATCAGGACAGAGAATATGAAATCGAAACCAATCTTGTCGCAAGATTCAATATCTATAATGTTGTGGCTTCCATTGCGGCACTTCATGAAAACGGTATTCCGATTCAGGATCTGCAGGAAGGACTGCGGAATCTGAATCAGATTGAAGGCCGCATGCAGAGAATATCGGAAGGGCAGCCGTTCAATATTCTTGTTGACTTTGCCCATACACCGGATGGTATTGAAAAGGTATGTCAGTATGCAAGTGCGATTACGCCGAAAAACAAGCGGATCATTGCGATTACAGGCAGCGCTGGAAAACGTGATTCCATCAAACGTCCGATATTCGGTAAACTTCTGGATCAGTATTGTGATATGATCATACTGACAGAAGACGATCCGCGTGATGAAGATCCACTGCAGATCGCTCATGAAATCGCTGCACAGATCACCCATAAAAACTACATCTTTGACATGGATCGATACGATGCCATCCGCCAGGCAATTGAAATTGCAGATCCGAATGATACGATCATCATTCTTGGAAAGGGCGATGAAAGGTTCATTTATCGTGAATTCGGCAGAGAACCATATGAAGGTGATGATGCGATTGCACGTGAAGTCTTGAAGAAATACTATTTTATGAAGGAAGAGTGAAAACATGGAACTCAACAGACTGATTGATCACACATTGCTGAAACCGGAATCCACAAGGGAACAGATTTTGAAAGTTGTGGATGAGGCAAAACAGTATCATTTCGCAACTGTCATGGTAAATCCTTACTGGATCCCGACGGTTGCTCCACTGCTGGAAGGAACAGATGTTCTTCCAGCATGCGTTATCGGTTTCCCGTTAGGTGCCAATACAAAGGCGGTCAAGGTGTTTGAAACAAAGGATGCGATTGCAAACGGTGCTAAGGAAATCGATATGGTCATCAATATCGGAGAACTCAAAGGAGGCAATGACGCATACGTCATTGATGAAATCAGAGCCGTCAAGGAAACCTGTGGTGATCTTTGCCTGAAGGTCATCATTGAAACATGTCTTCTGAGCGAAGAAGAAAAGAAACGTGCAACCAGAGATGTCGTTGCAGCGGGAGCTGACTTTGTCAAGACTTCCACCGGATTCTCCACAGCTGGTGCAACGGTTGAAGATGTACGCCTGATGAAAAAGGAAACAGAAGGTTCTTCTGTTCTTGTCAAGGCGGCAGGTGGCGTCAGAAATCATGATGATCTGGTTGCTATGGTGGAAGCTGGTGCCGCTAGAATCGGCACATCCAGAGGCACGGAACTGTTCTGATCAAAAAGCATGTCTGAAAAAGGATATGCTTTTTCTGAAGTGATGCACAGATGCATTTTTTCATGATTTACCGATGAAATTTATGAAATGTCATTGCCAAGCATCTTTTTGTCGGGTATAATATTTTGGCATGTAAGGAAGGCGGTGACAATCAATGGCAAGAGTTGTAGTCAAGGAAAATGAAAATCTTGATGATGCACTGCGCCGCTTCAAGCGTCAGGTTTCCCGTAACGGAACACTCGCAGAAGCTCGTAAGAGAGTTTACTACGTTAAGCCTGGTGTCAAGAGAAAGCTCAAGAGCGAAGCTGCTCGCAAGGCTAGAAGAAGAGGCAAGTAAAATCGAAGCGATCATTCGCTTCTTTTTTCTTTTTTACATGTTTTGTATTAGAATATGGATACATACATGAGGGAGTAACGCTTTTGACGTATCTAACAGAACAGATCAGAATACAGGATCTCAGCGAACAGCAGCAGATGGTCCTGACAGGAATCAATGAACGCAACCTGGATATCATACAGGAAACACTGCAGGTGCAACTGTCCTGGAGGGATGGCACACTATATGTTTCACAATGTGATGCCGATACAATGGAAATACTGAAACGGACGGTCAATACACTGGTGAAGGCTGTTAAAATCGGCAGAAACATCAGTGAACAGGATGTCATCTATGCCTGCAGACAGAGTGAAAAAAAGGAAGACATAGATTATGAGGAAATGTCTTCTCATCTGATCGGCCGTACTGCTCACGGAAAACCGATCTGTCCGAAAACAAAAGGACAGCTGGCATTTGCACGCGCCATGGAACGCTCTTCCATTACTTTTGCGATCGGGCCTGCTGGTACAGGTAAAACTTATCTTGCGGTTGCATCAGCTGTCACTGCTCTGCGTAAAGGGGATGTCAGACGTATTGTTCTAACCAGACCTGCAGTGGAAGCGGGAGAGAATCTTGGTTTTCTGCCTGGCGATCTGAAAGAAAAGGTGGATCCATATCTGACACCGCTGTACGATGCTCTGCATGATCTGCTTGGGGCAGAGAAAGTGGAAGTACTGATGGAGAAAGGTACGATTGAAGTAGCTCCATTAGCATATATGCGAGGAAGAACTCTGGATGATGCCTTTGTGATTCTGGATGAAGCACAGAATACCACCGCATCCCAGATGAAGATGTTTCTGACCCGTCTGGGATTTCATTCCCGGATGATTGTAACAGGAGATGTGACTCAGATAGACCTTGCGGGCAATATTCGAAGTGGACTGATTCAGGCGGAGCATATACTTCAGGGAATTGATGAAATCGAAATCATTCATCTGAGCAGTGATGATGTTGTCCGTCATCCGCTTGTTCAGAAGATTATTGAGCGCTATGCAGCTGAAACAAAGGGGGAATAATCCATGCAGATTACGATCTACAACAGAACAAATCAGGATGCAGGTGTCTTTGAACAGCTGTTTGAAAAAATCGCAGAAAAAGCAGAACAGAGGCTTGCGCTGAGTGATGATTATGAACTGAGTGTGACCTTTGTACGCTCCCGTACCATTCATACCATCAACCGTGATTACCGCGGGATCGACCGTCCGACGGATGTCATCTCCTTTGCGATCCGGGATGATATGGAATTTGAGATGGTGGAAGGGATGAATGATCTTGGCGATATTTTCATCAACATCGATTATGCCCGAAAGCAGGCAAAACAGTACGGGCATTCCTATCAAAGAGAAATCGCTTTCCTTTTTACCCATGGCATGCTGCATTGCCTTGGATATGACCATATGAAGGAAGAGGATGAGAAAGTCATGTTTGCTCTGCAGGATGAAATTCTCGATCCGGTAATAGACAGAAATGGAGAATCCTATGAATCGTAAAGAACTGATTGATCATGCTTTCAACGCAATGAAAAACAGCTATGCCCCATATTCACAGTTTCATGTCGGTGCAGCACTTGCCACCACAGATGGACGCGTGTTTTATGGCGCCAATATTGAAAATGCATCCTATGGTGCAACAAACTGTGCGGAACGAAGTGCCATGTTTTCCGCATATTCCAATGGTGTCAGAAAACAGGAAATCCAAGCCATTGCCATTGTGGCGGATGGAGAAACCATTGCCTCTCCATGCGGTATCTGCCGTCAGGTCATGGCAGAGCTGCTGAATGAGGATACTCCTGTCTATCTGTCCAACGGGAAAAAGGAGATGGATCTTACGGTAAAAGATCTGCTCCCTTATGCATTTACACAGGAGGATCTGAAATGAGAAGTGGATTTGTCGCTCTGGCAGGAAGACCGAATGCCGGTAAAAGTACTCTGATCAATTCACTGGTCGGTGAAAAGGTTGCGATTGTATCAGACAAACCGCAGACAACCAGATCTGAAATCAGAGGGATCTATACAGATGAGGATGTGCAGATTGTGTTTACTGATATTCCAGGCATTCATAAACCGAAAGTCAGACTGGAAACAAGAATGAACCGAGAAGCTTTTGACGTCATTCAGGGTGTGGATCTGATCTATCTTGTCACAGATGGCTCTGTTCCTTTTGGAAAGGGCGATCAGTTTGTGCTGGATGCGGTAAAGAATACAGGATTGCCGGTATTTCTGATTCTCAACAAAGTGGATAAGATGCCACAGCAGAAAGTCATGGATCATCTTCTGACATGGTCATCCCGCTTTGAATTTGCGGAATATTTTCCGCTTTCTGCCAAATTTACCCGCAGTTTTTCCGATTTGATTGAAACAACAGAGAAATATCTTCCGGAAGGTGGTCTGCTGTATCCGGAATCCATGATTTCCGATGGTGCGGAGAATTTCAGAATTGCGGAGCTGATCCGTGAAAAGGTACTGCTGTGCACACAGGAAGAAGTGCCTCACGCCACAGCTGTCCGCATTGACAATAAGGAATTCCGCAAGGATGCCTGCTATATCCAGGCAACCATCCTTGTTGAGAAAAAAGGGCAGAAAGGCATCATGATCGGTAAGCAGGGTTCCATGCTGAAGCGCATCGGCACTGCCGCAAGAGCGGATATCGAAAAACTGCTCGGCAGGAAAGTTTTCCTGGAATTATTTGTCAGGGTTGAAGATGACTGGCGTATGAAGGATGCCCGAATTTCCGAATATGGATACGGCGGTGCATTCCGCAATGAATGAACAGCTGGAAGCCATCGTTCTGTCATTGACCGATTACAGAGAAAACGATGCTGTGATCCATGTCCTGACTGCTGATAAAGGAAGAATGGCACTGATCGGTACAGGGGTACGGAAGGTCAGTTCGAAAAACGGCAGAAACATACAGCCATGTACGCACTGTTCCATCCTGTACGATCATAAGGAAAACAGATCCATGCAGAGAATCCGGACGGTTTCATCCCTTCATCTGTTCCGCCATATGAAAGAAGATCTCAAGGCTTCCATCGCCGGCAGTCTGTTATGTGAAGCCGTACAGTCACTGCTGGAAGAAGGGGAGCCATGTCAGGAAATCTATGACAGCCTGCTGAAAGCCTTCCTGTATCTGGATGAAGGAAAACATGTGGATACTACAGTCTGTGCCTTTCTTTCGCAGATGCTCAACGATCTTGGTTTTGGACTTCAGGTGGATGGATGTGCCATATGCAATGATACAAAGGTCACTTCGTTTTCCATTGGGGATGGTGGTTTTCTGTGTCAGCATCATATGCTGGCCCATCGTACATCCATATGGGATCCACTTGATCTGAAACGGTTCCGTCTGATCAATAAGGCAGGCATGAAACACTTTGACATTCTTTCTGAAAGCACCCAGGCAACAAGCAGGGATGTCATGGAGCTTGTCGGTGTGGTCCGGATGCATACCGGAGCACCATTGCGCAGTTATGATCTATATAAAAAAATATGAACCGCACGGATGATGGTGCGGTTTTCTGTTGTGAAAGTTTTTACATGTATGCGCTCACATCTATTGAAAAATTTACATTTGCATTCTATAATAATATAGAAAAAAATTGACAGGAGGTATCATATGGACGCATTACTTGCAGATTTACAGGTAGTCTGCAGTCAGCTTCTTCCTGTTCTTGGAGCAGTTGCACTGATCTTTTTATGCATCTTTCTGAAAAAACTTGCTGCGCTTATGGATACGGTGAATCATACCATTCAATCCCTTGATCCAACTCTGCAGAAGGTGAACCAGAGTATTGACAAGGTACAGGCACCGCTGGATACAGCAGTGAAGTACAGCCATACACTGGATAAGGTGCATGATAAGGCAGGTAACCTGATGGATAGGGCAACAGAACTGGCAAATGAAAGTATCGCCAGATTCCAGGCAGGAAAGAATGAAACAGACAAGGATCTGAACAATAATCCGGAAACACAGGAGGCATCCCATGAGTGAAAACAGAGAACCTGAAATGATGGAAAAGGAAACAGGCAGTCAGGAACATGAACCGATTGAATCCATCGAACAGACAGTTGCAGATCTGAAGAAAAAGATCGAAGAATTGACAGAGGAACAGGAAAAGGCAGCAGAAGAAACAGAGAAGGATACAGGAGACAGAATTGCTGCGTTTACAGAAAATGCAAAGGAAATTGTATCTGCATCCATTGATGAGATCCGGGCAAAGGCGGAAGATCTTACTGAAAATGCAGATCTGCAGAAGACCATTGCCTACATCAGAGATAATGCCATGAAGGCAGTTACAATGACAAAAGAAAAGATTGAAGAGATCAGACAGGATCCGAAAACACAGGAAAACACCGAAAAAGCGATGGACGCTGTCAGATCTGTCGGTGAAAAGGTCAATGAGCACGCAAGAAAAGCAGGGGAATACATCAGTGACCGCATCGATGATGATGCAAAGGAAACACTGCATGAAGCATGCGAAACCGCAACAAAGGCACTGGAGGAAGGTACACGCAAGGTCGTTGAAGAAGTCAGTGAATTTGTGAACCGTGAAGATGTGCAGCAGACCATCACAAAGGCCAGAACAAAAGCTACTGAGCTGATGAACAGAGGTGCGGAATCCCTGAAGGATCTTTTTGGAAAGAAAGACGGACAGAAATAACAGGAAGTATACAGTTGTATGAAGAGAGTAACGATTTATGATGTAGCCAAAGAAGCAGGAGTTTCTCTTGCAACGGTATCCCGTGTCATCAACGGATCCAATGTTGTCAAAGGCCCGACAAGAGACAGAGTCCAGGCAGCCGTTGATAAGCTCGGTTACAAGCCGAATGCCATTGCACAGGGTCTTGCGCTGCAGAAGACAACAACCATCGGACTGGTTGTTCCAGAAGCATCCTTTACCTATACAGGTCAGATCATCAACGGTCTGATCGATGTTGCAAAGATCTACAATTACAATATCATGCTGCATACCATTACAGCAGGCATTACAGATGTTTCCGGTGTTATTGAAAATATCATCAAGTCTCATGTGGATGGTGTTGTCATCTACGATGACAAGCTGTCGATCGACGATCTTTCCGAACTTGGCAGATACAACATTCCAATTGTCGTAATCGGAAACCGTGTATCCGGCTCAAAGATCTGTTCTACATATGTTGACTTTGAAAAGGCAATTTATGAACTGACATGCAAATATCTGGAAGAAGGTAAAAAGAATATCGCAATCGTGGAAGACAGGAAAAATCCATCTGTCTGTCAGCGGATGATCAAGGGTGCGGAAAAGGCATTTACCGCAAAAGGCCTCACATTTGACGGTTTCCTGAAGATTCCGGCTGAATATCGTACTTCCTATGCGTTCCTGCGCAGACATTTTGAAAACCACAGCTATGATCTTGTCATCGGTTACAGAGATTCTCAGGCAATGGCTGTCATCAATGCAGCAAAGGAAAACAACATTGCTGTTCCGGATCAGATGGAAGTTGTCTGCGTCATTGATACAAAGTACAACTCCATGGTAAGACCACAGATTTCTTCCTTCTCCATTCCAAGTTATGACCTTGGTGCAGTTTCCATGCGTGTCATGACAAAGATGCTGCAGAACAGTGAAGAGGAACAGGTGGAAGATTCCATGGAACTGAGCTATCTGTTCACACCACGTCAGTCTACAAAGGATTGACAAATTTCAAAACAATAGTAAAGTATTACGTACCGGCGAAGAAAAGGATAAGTAGATACATATCGTCCATGCAAGAGAGGTTCTGGCTGGTGAAAAGAACCATGGCGTATGACTTCGAATACACCTTGGAGCTCCATATCTCAAAAGGTATGGCGTGATCCTGCGTTAACGGTTTGAGGGTATGCATGACATCATGCATAAACTAAGGTGGTACCGCGTGCAAGCGTCCTTAGAGAAGAAAAGGACGCTTTTAATATGCGTCCGTTGAAAGGAAATCATATGGAATTTATTGAAGAACTGAAATGGAGAGGTCTTGTCAAGGATGTGACAGATCTGGATGGTCTTGTAGAAACTCTCAAGACTCCTACAACTGTCTACTGTGGATTTGACCCGACAGCTGACTCCCTCCACGTCGGCCATCTGCAGCAGATCATTCTGCTGCGCAGATATCAGAATGCAGGTCATACACCGATTGCATTATGCGGTGGTTTTACCGGTATGATCGGTGATCCACGTCCGACAACAGAACGCAAACTGCTGACTCATGAAGAAGTACTGCATAATGCAGAATGCATCCGTCATCAGCTGGCGATGTTCCTGAAGTTTGATGGTGATAATGCTGCCATCATGGAAAACAACAACAACTGGCTTGGTGAAATGTCACTGCTCGATTACCTGCGTGACTATGGTAAACTGTTCAACATTGCCTACATGCTGCAGAAGGATACCATCAGGAAAAGACTGGATTCCGGTCTGTCCTATACGGAATTCTCCTATACAATTCTGCAGGCAATGGACTTTCTGACTCTGTATCAGAAGTACGGCTGCCGTATTCAGATCGGTGGTTCTGACCAGTGGGGCAACCTGACCAGCGGTATGGAACTGATTCGTAAGGTGGAAGGTGACCAGGCTAAGGTATGGGGTGTTACTTCACCGTTAATCACAAAGAGTGATGGTTCCAAGTTCGGTAAATCTGAAGGAAAGAATGTCTGGCTTGATCCACAGCGTACCAATGCATATGAATTCTATCAGTTCTGGCTGAATACACCGGACAGTGATATTGTCGACTATCTGAAGAGATTGTCCTTAAGAAGCCCGGAAGAAATCATGGCACTGGAAGAAAAGGTCAATACAGCACCGGAACTGCGTGAAGCACAGAAGGCACTGGCAGAAGAACTGACAGTTCTTGTCCATGGTGAAGAAGGACTTGCCAAAGCAAAGAGAATTACGGAAACTTTCTTCCATGGTGATATCATGAAACTGACACCGGAAGAAATCAAGGAAGGTCTGAGCGATGCAGTACGAACACAGATCGAGGACGGTACACCACTGACAGATGCTC
>JAEDEK010000113.1 GCA_016293365.1 Bulleidia sp.
CTATAAATCACTGTATGCATAACACAGCATCAGTTTCCAATCCAATCAGATAGAATCTGTTGAAATATATATGGAAACAATGAGATCCAGCGTACTGATTGGCAGTATGTATCAGACATCAGGTGATCTGATTCCTGTTGTGGGAATCACATGGAACAGCTTGTCATCAGCAGGAATAGAGCGGTAAGATCCAGGCAATTGTACCTGTGATGGGAATCTGTATGTCAATTCAGGATCAATATTCCTATCATGAAACCATTGATATAAACAGAATATAATGAAATCAGACTTTACCTTTATAAATGTTAAGCCGCAATAATACGCAAAATACTCAATATATATGTTTACAATCGTACTGACGAGGAGTAATATGAATATGGGTAATAACCATGCATTAATACATGCGCATTTTCTCTTGTGTGATATTGGGTATTCCATACGGTCTCATACAATAATCGTTGCCGCAGGTAAACAGCGCTGGCCTGTGAATACGTGCATCAAATCCGGAAGAATAACAGAATTCTATCATTCATCTGTAAACAGATGAGCATTTCAGAGTAAACATGAGTTAAAGATGATTCAGTCTTAAGGAGGAGAACAATGTTTACCGTTTTCAGACGCTTTACTGTTTTATTCATTTCTTTCGTAGTTTTTTTCATGCTGCTTCCTGTTACTGTAATCGCAGAAAACACAGGCAGTATCACTGTAACCAATACCATCAAAAAAGAGCAGTATCATCTGATCCGTGTATTTGAAATGAGCGGGTCTGGATCTCATACTGCTCCAACCTATCGAAAACATGGAGAAACAGATCCGTTTCTGGCTGCACTTCAGTCAGATACCAGTCCATTTATCCTGTCTCAGATCATGGATACCGATGAATACAATCTGGAATATCGCAGTGGAATAACAGATCCCCAAGCTGCAGTCACTGCATTTTTGAAAGCCAATATTCATCTATTGGATGAGCCGGATATTGCTAATGCAGGGTTGGATGAACAGTCCTGTGCACTGAATGAATCATTGATCTGGAATGATCTGCCGTATGGCTATTACTATCTTTCCGGTTCTGCCGGTGCTTATATCATGCTCAACAGTGTAAATGGGAATGTGGAAATCACAGAAAAGAATACGGTTCCGGTATGCATGGCATACCAGAAAAGTGATGTACAGGATGCATATGTGGATACCACCATCGGAGGTTTTATCCATTATCCGGTTTATTATCGGATTACAATCACACCAGGGAAAGGCAATGATCAGTCCATGCAGGTAACTTCCTCTTTGACCAATCTCGATTCCATCTGTGATATCCAGGTATCTTTGCAACATGCCGGAGGTGATCTTCAGCCAGTCAGTGAAGAGATGTATACCATTACAACAAGTGCGGAAGGAAAAGAACTGACATTTGTTCTGCATGCTGGTTTTGTATCAACTTTAATTGATACAGACTTGATTGTAGTAGACTATCAGGCGATTCTGGCTTCTTCTGCCAAAACCATGCAGGAATCAAGAACAAATGGAAATCAGGTTGTCTTTACCTATTCTAATCAGACCAGTACCCAGAACCTGTATGTACAGACCACAAAAACAGTCATCTCCAAGACAGATGCAGATCATATCCTGCTTGAAGGTGCAAAGATTCAGGTATATATGCAGGAAACCGGTGGTACACCATTGACATTCAAAAAATCCAATCAGTACTATGTCACGGATCCTTCCGGTACATCTGATTTATCTATCTCTCAGGTGAGAATCAAAGGATTACCGACGGGTACCTATTACCTGCAGGAAGTCACTGCACCGGATGGATATGTAAAGCTTACAAAGAGAATGAAGATTGAAGTGACAGCAGATCAGGAAGCTTCCGTTGATACCAACACGAGAAAGGTAACCGGTGGTTTTCTTGTTGTGAATCATCCAGGCATTACACTTCCATCTTCCGGTTCTTCTTCCCGTATGATTCTGATTGTCATAGGCAGTATTTCCTTTGTGGCAGGTATGCTGTTATTACTGACAGGTCACATCCATGAAAAGCATAACTAAGATCGGGCTTGCTCTGCTTTGTACTTCCATCCTGATCTTTGCTGTGGTGATTGTGTTTCCATATAACAGTGCCCTGCGGCATGCAACTGTGGTTGCTTCCTATCAGGATACAGCTGGTATATTACAGGAACAGGAAAAACAGAAGATGATCCAGGAATGCCGGCAGTTTCATATCGAGCGAAGAAGCGATGGGGATCTACAACCGTTATCTTCACACCAGCTGAAAACCTATCATACACTGCTGAATATGCAGGGAAATGGAATCATGGCCTGTATTGAAATACCATCCATTGATGTATCCTTACCCATCTATCATGGCGATGATGACAGTACATTACGGAAAGGGGCAGGACACTGCAGCTGGTCAGATCTACCAACTGGTGAAATTGGGACACACAGCGTGATTACCGCCCATAATGGAATGGCTGAAGCAAAGATGTTTTCAGATCTTCCCGGAATGAAACCAGGGGATATCTTTTCCATTACCGTACTGGATCAGAAAATGGATTACCGGGTGATTTCCACGGTTACCATAAAACCGGATGATATGCGTCTGTTTACAAGAAGCAGTGATGCGACTTTGTGTACACTTGTCACCTGTGTGCCATTTGGGATCAACAGCCACAGATTCTGTGTAACCGGTATACGTATCAAACCATCCGTCTGTACATCCATTGAGAATGAATAATGCCTGTATCAGCGCGAAACATGCAAAGCCCTGCAGTATGTATGAATAAGCAGAGTGTTTACATGATTACTCAATTATATTAATGTGCCGTTTGTGCAAACTGTACATATGTACGGTAATGTACAGCGGTTTTTCTTACAATCTTTAACTGTAACGGTTGTTACATTTGTGTAACAAACTTCAGAAAATCATTACAAAGTAAGGGGAAGGTAAACATGGAAGAAACAAACAGACAATATCCACAGACACCATTACAGGCAAAACCAGCACCATCGAATGGTGAAGATGTCATCGACCTGATGGAAATCGGTTACCTGTTGTGGAACCATATTCTAATGATCCTGTTGTGCCTTGTCATTGGTGCTGCAGGTGCTTTTGCGTTTACAAAATTCTGTATTACAAAGCAGTATACAGCTACGACAAGCATGTACATTGTCGGTGATGCGGATTCACTTGTGGATCTGTCATCTCTGCAGATCGGTTCTCAGATCAAAGGTGACTATCAGGAACTGATCAAGAGTGAAGATGTCATGCAGGAGATCATTGATGGTCTTGGTCTGGATGAAACCTATGAATCGTTAATCTCCAAGGTAACGATTACCAATCCATCCGATACACATGTCATCAAGATCAGTGTCGAGGATCCTGATCCGCAGCTGGCTGCAGATATTGCCAATGAAATCGCATCCGTCGCAAAAAAGAAGCTGCCGGAAATCATGAAGATCTCCGCACCGGAAATCTACAACAAGGCTAAGGCTCCTGAAAAAGCTTCCTCTCCAAGTACGATGAAGAATACGGCATTAGGAGGTCTTGTGGTTGCGATGATCTACTGTGCTTATCTGATCATCAACTTCTTAATGAACGATACATTCGTGACACCGGAAGATATCAACAAAGTATTTGGCGTACAGCCGATCGCTGTAGTACCGATGATCACAAAAAAGAGAAGTAAGGCGAAAAAGGGAGGAAAGAGGGCATGAAGTCTCTGACATTAAACAGACTGAAAAACTATCCGTTTGACGTGACGGAATCCATTAATCAGTTACGCGTCAATCTTTCCTTTACGGATAAGGATTTGAAACGAATCGTCATTACAAGTTCGATTCCAAATGAAGGTAAATCCACGATCACTCTTGCTTTATGGAGATCCCTTGCCGGTATCGGTAAAAAGACACTCCTGATCGACTGCGACCTGCGTCGTTCTCAATACAGAACAGAATGTCAGATGAGTACGGAAGATGTGTTTGTCGGCACAGCACATGTACTGTCCGGACAGAATGATATCCAGGATGTGATCTATAAAACAAATGTACCAAACGGTTATATGATTCCGGTAACATCTTTGATCAACAATCCTGGTATCCTGCTGGAAAGCCATCGAATGACAGAACTGATGGAACAGGTATATGACGTATTCGATTACATCATTATCGATACACCACCTCTGGCATCCGTTGCGGATGCTCTGACAGTACTGAAAAACGCAGATGCATCCATTCTTATTGTCAGAAGCGGACTGGCAAAGAAAGCACTCGTCAAGGAAAGTGTGGAAAAGCTGAAAAGAACAGGCAAACCTTTACTTGGCATGGTATTAAACGGCGTAGATACAAGTGCACGCGGCAGTTATTACTATAAGGGTTATGGTGACTACTATGGAAACTATGATCCGGATGCACAGAAGAAAGGGAAGAAGTAAAGTATGGACAATCAGGCAAAGGAAAAAAAGCCGTTGAATTTTGCAAATATTTCCATCTTTGCATGGCTTGCGGCACTGTGTGGTCTTGCTTACTTTGGATATGTGGTATTCACACATGATGGTTTGAGAGGAACAAGTCGTTATATTGCGGTTGCTGCAGGAGCATTGCTTACCGTGATTGCTCTTGTATGGACATTGAAAAAGAAGAACCCTGGGGCAACATTACTGAATCTTGTGCTTGCCTGTGCATTATGCTTTGCAGGCATCTTCATTCCTTCCATGCAACAGCAACAGGAAAACATCTTCAAGGAACCGGCAAAAACAGATGTATCCTATGTCAACTTCTATGTCAGAAATGATGGCAGTCATCCATCCGATGATCTGGCAGATTATGGTGATGCAGTATTCATCGTACAGAATCAGTTTGATACAGCAAATGAATATACAGCAGTTACAGAAGCCAGCAGCCAGCTTGGTAAGGAAATCGCAACGTCTGAATATGAAACTGTGATGGAAGCACTGGAAGCCTTCTATCAGGGGAAGGGTGATGTATTGATTCTCAATCAGGCATTTTCCGCAAAGATCAGAACACTGGACAGATATGCTGACTTTGACAGGGATACAAAGATCATCTACACATGCACCATCGGGGAAGAAAAGGTAGATGAAGAACCTGTACAGGAAGAAAAGCAGCCGTTTGCAGTACTGATTACCGGTTCTGATACAAGAGACAGTGCCCTGACTACAGTTACAAGAACTGACGTGGATATGATCATGGCAGTCAATCCGAATACAAAGCAGATTCTGTTTGTTTCCATTCCACGTGACTACTATATCTATAATCCAGGTCTGGAAGGCATGGATAAACTGACACATCTTGGCAACCTTGGTGTTCTCAATACAGTGGATGGTATCAATCAGCACTTCAACCTTTCTATGGATTCCTATCTGTGTACAAACTTCACGCACTTCAAGCAGATGATTGATGGTCTGGGTGGTATTACGATTGATAACCCATACGCTTTCACAAGCGGCAGTTTCTCCTTCCCGGAAGGTTCCATTTCCCTCAATGGTGAACAGGCACTCAGTTTTGCAAGAGAGCGTCATAACCTGCCGAATGGTGACTTTGACCGTTCCAAACATGAAACACTGATCATGCAGGGAATGATGCAGAAGATTCAGACACTTGTACAGGATGGACAGAAGGCATCCGTTCTCAAGACATTGTCTTCCAACTTCTTAACAAACATGAACTTCAATGATCTCTACAATCTGTATGCATCCTCATCCGATGTGGATGCAGAATGGGAATACATCCGCTATGGTCTGGATGGATATGGTACCTATGCAGGCACTGTATCCATGGGCTGGGATACCATGCTGTATGTATGTCAGCCGATTGATGCACAGGTGACATTTGTCAACCAGGTCGTCAATCAGCTGTTGAATGGGGAACGCATCGGCCAGGATGTCATGCCGGGTCAGGAAGGCGCTACCTACGTAGAAGAAGAGCAGCAATGACAGTGATGATGGTATCTGTACATCAATATGTACAGATATCATCATCTTTTTCTTTTGTGAGTATTGTTGAATCATGCTGTACTTTCTGGCTGAAAAACATTGAAATCATGATGGTGCACTCTGTGTAATGAACCCATCATAATCATATGGGCAAAATAAAGGAAGATGCATCTTCCCTGTACGCTTTCAGTGCTGCAAGCCATGCTTTGAAATCAGAAC
>JAEDEK010000114.1 GCA_016293365.1 Bulleidia sp.
ATAGCTGTCCGCGACAGCTGCAGCTGTTTGAATGGAAGTGATATCCCATGGTAAAAATGGACTTCCCTTAAACTGCTTGAGGAAGAAGTTGACAACACCAAACAGTTCCAGAATCATACAGCAGATCCGCATGGACCAGCGGATACTGCCAAAAAGTGCCCACAGAATACACTGTATGATCAGATTGATCAGATAGTTCATCAGGGTGTTTCCGACAAGATCAATATCCCATAACATGTTTCCATTCAGAATCTCTACTGCAATTTCCATGAGTAATGGTGCACATAGAAACAGCACAATGGATTCACTTTTCATAAAACGATGTTCTTTTGGAAGAAAGCTCATGAGTGATGCTGTGATGAGACTGATGATGCTGATTACGAAAAGATGCATCCCGTAATTCTTAAAGACAGTAAACTCTTCATAGCGCATACAGATCAGTGCACCAAGAAGGATACATGGTAAAACAGGCAAGGCCTGTCGGACTGTTTTTTTGAATTTTTCCATGCAGACAGTATACACTGTTTTTGATGTGTAAGTGTGAACTTTGGTGTTTCTTCTGTTTTCTGATAGTAACCATGGTATAATAGTCGGGAATTGAAAAGAGGTGTGTATGGATACATTACATGCGGTAATCTGTATTCTGGCAGGTGCTGTTGTCAGTCTTGTTCTTTCTCCAATGATGCTTAAGCCATTGGACAGTCATAACCGGACAGCCATGAATATAGCAGTCTGTATCGTCTCTGCTGCAATTCTTGTTGCAGGCGGGATTCTGATATGGATCGTCTGGGGTGTAAGTGCTGTTGCATATCTGGTTGGTGTACTGCTGGTATTCCTTCCTTATGTGAAGACACCATCAGACAGAAAACAGGAAAATACTCAGACAGACAGCGAATAGAATTCTGCTGTCTTTTTTCAAAGGAGGAAGATTCATGAAAAAGCTTTTATGTTCGATTGCGGCTGCTTCGCTGATACTCTGTGGATGCAGTAAATCGGAAGCATCAAAGGTATCCTCAGTGAAAGAGGTTGTCAAAGAAGATTACGGAGTCTGGCTGATGAAGCCGGAAAAGGATTATACAGCTGTCAGTGAGCTGAATCCAAAGGGGCAGGGTCTGCTGCAGATTGATACACAGAAATTCGGACATCTCGATATTGCCTATGAGATGGAGATGGATGAATATCCATCCACGATGGCAGACTATACCTCCAATGCGGTAATTGTAGAAAGAAACAACAGGCAGGGTATGATCAACATGAGTGGCAAACAGCTTCTTCCTGTTGATCTTGATGTCATGAATTCATCACGTATGGCAGGAATCAGCTATGGCTGGAAAAAAACAGAAAGTGGATATGAAGGGGTTTTTGCGATTACAAGTCAGATCAGAGGAAAGGCATATATTCTTTCGAAAGACTGTAAATCCACAGAGGAAATCAGCCTGAATGAGTATTCATCCGTACCTCCGACACAGGACTACGCCGCACCATATCTTGCTCTTCAGAATGGCGTATTCGGTGTAGTTGCCATGACAAAAACGGACTCGGGAGCAACTTCCGGATGGGATTTTGAACAGCTGGATCCATCTGTGATTCATACAGCAGTTGTGATTGATACAGTGGATGAATTCTGTAATACACTGCACCGTGTGATCTATGATCCATCCTCGGATTCTGTCAGTGATCTTTCTTCCATTGGAGTCTACAGTGATGGTTCGTTTGTAAACGGATATTATCAGGTTACAGATTCAGAAGGACTGGTATCTGTCATTGATGCTGCAAGTCAGCAGGCAATTGCCCAACAGTATCAGCGTGCAGGGATTCCTCAGGAAGGATATATCCCGTTACGGAAATATGGTAAGTGGGGATATATGTCACTGGATGGAAAAGAAGTCACTGATTTCATCTTTGAGGATGCCAGAGCTGTCAATAACGGCTATGCCTATGTAAAGTATGATGGAAAATGGGGAATTCTGAAGTTTGAAAAGACATTAAAGTCAGGACAGCAGATTAACATCTCTTCTGTTTCTTCAGCCTGTATAGATCAAAAAATGGGTGAGGTGGAAGTGATCATAGATGGCCTGACAATCCGTGAAGGACATTCTTCTGATTCCACGTTTATTGGAAATGCATGTTATGGTTCTGTCTATCCGTATTATGAAACCGTATCGGATGGCGGCTATACATGGTACCGTGTATCTGAAAATGCATGGTTAGCAGACAGTGAAGGACAGTGGTTAAAAAACAATGGTTAAGGTAAGTGTGATCATTCCTGTGTACAATGCGGAAGATACTGTTGAAAGATGCATAAAAAGTGTATTGAATCAGGAATTCAAGGATCTGGAAGTCATTGCAGTGGATGATGGGTCTATCGATGGATCAGCTGCTTTGCTGGATGGACTTGCATCCAAAGATGAACGTCTGCATGTCATTCATGTGGAAAACGGTGGTGTATCCAAAGCAAGGAATATCGGACTTTCTCATGTGAATGGGCAGTATGTGCAGTTTCTTGACGCAGATGATTATATTCCGATGGAATCCACAAAACTGCTTGTCAGAACCATGGAGGAATCCGGCTGTGATCTTGTCATTGCGGATTTCTATCGTGTTGTTGGGGATAAGGTTGCAAGGAAAGGATCCATTCATACGGATTCCCTTCTGACTTTACAGGAGTTTGCATCTTTGATGATGGATTCTCCTTCCGACTTCTACTATGGTGTATTATGGAACAAGCTTTATCGGGCAGATCTGATCCGTGATAACCAGCTGACGATGGATGAAGATCTGAACTATTGTGAAGATTTCATCTTTAATATGGAATATCTGCTGCATGCAAAGACAATTCAGCCTTTGACCGTTCCGGTTTATTACTATTTCAAAACGGAAGGGTCACTGGTTAGCCAATCAATGTCATTGTCCAGGCTTGTATCAACAAAGATCACAGTCTATTCGTATTACAATGATTTCTTCCGGAATGTTCTGGATGAAAAGCAGTACCGCAAGGACAGACTGGCAATTGCAGGATATCTGATCAATGGTGCCTCTGACAACAATGCCCATGGTTTCCTGCCGAATACTAGGAAACTCGGGAATGAAACAGTGCGTGCATTATTGAAAGACAATAATGACAATCCGGATGATGCATTCATTTCCATGTCCTATTATATGCTGAAACTGTTTGAAAAATATGAGCATAACATTGCGATGAAAAACGGTGTGGAAGTACGTGATGTACAGGTGCTTTCTGCGATTTATGTGGCCGGTACGGTACATGATCCCAAGGAGATCACCGACTTTACCGGTTTATCACAGATTGTTGTAGCTGCAGTTCTGCAGCATCTGTCATTTAATGGAATGATTCAGATCGGACTGGAAAAAAGAATTCCATCCATTACAATTACGGATCCGGACAATCCGCTGATCAGAGATATAGTGACTTCCTTTCATGATGTCGAGGATGTCATGTACAGTGGTTTTGATGACAAAGAGAAGATACGGATGAGAAAGATGCTGATCAGAATCAATGATAATCTGAAAGCACGTCTTTAAAGGAAAGAGGGAAAGATGAATATGGAAGAAAAGGTATACAGAGTATTTGTGGTTAATCCTGGCTCAACTTCAACCAAAGTTGCACTGTTTGAAAATATGAAATGCGTGATTTCACGTTCCGTATTTCATGATTCGGGCAGACTGATGGAATATGACAACATCAATGATCAGCTGGAATACAGAATGTTCGGTATCCGCAAGTTCCTGCATGATTCACGTGTGGATCTGACCGGTCTGGATTGTGTTGTAGGCAGAGGTGGTCCATGTTATGCATGTAAGAGTGGAACATATGCTGTTGATGATCTGCTGATTCAGGATACAAGACAGGTGAAAGGACACTTCTATCACAGCTCCATGCTCGGTGTTCAGCTGGCAAAAATGATCGCCGATAAATACGGATGCATGTGTCTGATGGTTGATCCACCAGTTGTGGATGAACTTTGTGACAAGGCAAGAATTACTGGTGTAAAAGGCATATACAGAAGAGCTACAGCCCATGTACTAAATGGTAAGGCACCTGGCAGATACTATGCACAGCAGATCGGAAAGAAGTATGAGGATCTGAATCTGATCATTGCTCATATCGATGGTGGTATTTCCATTTCAGCACATGATCATGGCAGAATGATTGATGCCAATGATGCCGGTGGCGGGGAAGGACCGTTTACACCAACAAGAATGGGATCCATGGCTGTTACAGATGTATTGGATTACCTGTTTGACAAGGATCCGAAACAGGTCAGAGATCTGTGCTCACAAAGAGGTGGACTCTCCAGCTGGTTTGGAACCTCTGATTCCTCAAAGATTTTCTATGAAATGGTTCGTAAAGGTGACAGCCAGGCAAAACGTGTATGGGAAGCAATGATCTATCAGTGTTCCAAATGGATTGCGATGATGAGTGCACCGTTAAAAGGAAATGTGGATGCCATTCTTCTGACGGGTGGATTATTGAGAATTCCAGGCATTATTGAAACAATCACAGAAGACTGTGGCTGGATTGCTCCGGTTGTTGCCTATCCTGGTGAATTTGAACATGAAGCGATGACAGAAGCGGCATTACGCGTACTGCGTGGCGAAGAAGAGCCGATGCATTATACAGGCAGACCGGTATTTGAAGGTTTTGATGATGGGAAGGAATCAGTATGAAAAAATCAGTGATGTGTTTACTGGCAGCAGCAGTTGCCGGTTGCACAGGTACACCTGTCAAAGATCAACCTGTGAAATCCGATATGTCAGGCTATGCCACGTTAGAAGATGATGCCCATGTTTTCTATGATCTGAGCGTAAAACAGATGGCAGAAAAGATGGATGAAAAGGAAACATTTACTGTATACTTTGGCTTCGATCATTGTGCATGGTGTCTGGAAGCTGTTCCGATTCTCAATGCCACAGCAAAGGAATATGAAATGCAGGTTGGTTATATCAATACCAGAGCCGATGAGCAATGGCAGTCAAATCTGGATATCGATGATTATGATATTGTTGTGGAAAGACTTGGTGAATACCTGGAATATGATAATGATGGAATCCGTCATCTGTATACACCACATGTATTCTTCATAAAAGATGGACAGGTTGTTTCTGACCACTCTGGAAGCATTGAAGGTCATAATGCAAAAGAAGAATCCTTGAGTGAAGAGGAAAAGAAACAGCTCAGAGAAATCTATGAAGAAGGTTTTGAGGCTTTGAAATAGTATGGGAAATCTATCCGCAATAAAAATCAATGACGGTCTGATCCGGATCAATGAACGGAATGAACAGGGATTGAATGTCGATGCGTGGCTTGTGCTTGGAAATGAAAAGGCTGTACTGATTGATGCAGTGCAGGATACTATTCTGTTACATGAAATGGTAACCTCATTAACACACCTTCCATTAGAAGTGATCATTACACATGGTCATCCGGATCATGCCGGCAAAGGATTACGTGCCTTTATGGAACATGGTGTACCTGTATACATTCATCCTGATGACAGACCTCTGTTGCAGAAGCGGAATCTTTTTACAACAGAAGAAACAGAACAGATGCTTTCACTTACTGAAGGTATGCAGTTTGAGCTGGGCAACCGCACTCTTGAAATTCTGGAATGTGCCGGTCATACACCCGGTTCCATTTGTGTAATGGATTTTAACAGGCAGGAAGTCTTTACAGGAGATGCAATCGGCTCCGGTGTTTTCTGGATGCAGCTGGAAGAAAGTCTTGAAATGCATGCTTTTGTTGAAAACCTTCTGCATTTCAAACAGAATCTGGTCGGGATGAAGGACATGATCATCTATCCTGGACATATTGATCAGCAGACTTGTCAGATGGGCATGCAGTATATCGACGATATTCTTCACATCTGTTCAAAACTGTGTACAGATGGAGCATGTGGAGAAGCTGGCGAAATGGAACTGGACGGAACAAAGCTGTTCTATCGGGGAATCGGATATGGGCAGCTTCATTTGATGTTGTATAATCCTGAAAAACTGTGATGATAACCGAAATCATCACTTTTTTTTGAAAAAACAATGAATTTCTGATTTTTTACGTATATATACTTCAGGAGGATATCTCA
>JAEDEK010000115.1 GCA_016293365.1 Bulleidia sp.
ATGTACCGATCGCAAGAAAGAAAAATGGGAAATATAAAATCGGATCCGGTTCAATCGTCTATGTCTGTTTTCAGTCTGATTTTCTGATTGCAGAAGCAGATGAATGGAGAAGTGAATGCTGGGATATGATACGGGAAAGAAGTGATCTGCATTTCATCTTTCTGACAAAACGGATTGAACGGTTTATGGACTGTATACCATATGACTGGGGGAATGGTTATACCAATGTGACAGTTGGTGTATCAATAGAAAATCAGAAACGTTCAGACGAAAGGCTTTCAATTCTGAAACAGTTGCCAATTGTTCATAAAAACATCATTCTGCAGCCGATGATCTCTGCAATCGATTTAAGCGGATATCTCGATGGGGTGGAACTGGTGATTGTTGGTGGAGAATCTGATCGACAGGCAAGAGTATTGGATTATGCATGGGTTCTGGATGTAAGGCGTCAATGTGTAGAGGCAAAGACTGCCTTTACATTCCGACAATGCGGGACACATTTTAGAAAAGATGGCGTTCTGTACCACATGAAAACAAAAGATCTTGGCTGGCAGGCAAGAAAAGCGGGGATTGATTATGATCCAAAGGAGGAACAATGAGTAAAACAGTTGCGGTACTGTCAGATACACATGGTCTGTTACGACCAGAGGTAATGGAAACCATTGCAGGATGTGATCTGATCATTCATAGTGGAGATATCAACAGGAAAGAAATCATAGATCGGCTTGAAGAGATTGCTCCAGTATATGTTGTTCGTGGTAATAATGACAAACAGTGGGCGGAATATCTGATGGAACATCTGGATGTACAGGTAGAGGATTGTCTGTTTCATGTCGTCCATAACAGAAAATATGTTCCTCAGGATCTGAGTGGTTATGATGGTGTTATCTTTGGTCACTCACATAAATATCTTTGTGAAACAAAGGATGGAATACTTTGGTTGAATCCTGGAAGCTGTGGAAAACGAAGATTTGATCAGGATATTACTTTTGCGATGATGGAAGTAAACGGAAAAGATATCCATGTGGAAAAGATACGGATTCCACATGGAGAGAAGAAATGAATCCTGCAGTCAGAAAAGAGTTATCCATCTTTCCAGTTCGACAGGAAAACGGTTTGAACAGATGGATGTCCTGGTTGTACTGGTAAAATGAAAAAGATGGAAGAGATAATGAGTTTTCCTGATGAACAAAAACAGAAGACCACGATTGTCTTCTGTCGTCCAACTGAGCTGTGGTTCTCCGTAATGGAAAAGAATTTCTGCACATGTATTTTAACACGGTTTACGGATAATGGAACATGATACCTGTTCTGTGCCATTCAGGCAGGTGAGTTAATTGATATCAATGCTTCAGGATTATTTGCATAAATGAGCTGCAGGCGTATTTCTACCTGCAGTTGCGATTATGTAAACTGGTGTGTATAGTAAAAACATCACAACAGAATTAGGCTTTGAATATAAGGAGGAAACATGGAATTCCCTCAGAAACTGTATGAACTCAGAAAAACAAAAGGTCTTTCACAGGAGGCTTTGGCACAGGAACTTGATGTTTCCCGACAGGCTGTATCAAAGTGGGAATCCGGCACAGCAATGCCGGAAACAGATAAACTGATCCGGATCAGCACATATTTCAATATCAGTATGGATGAACTGATTACCGGGAAGTCTGCTGTAACGACAGAGAAGGTAAAACCTGGTGTAGTTCTGTGTCTTTTGGGAGCGGCTGGTATGGTTATCTGGACAGTCTTATCCTTATGTATGAAGAATGTATCACAACAGATGGCGACTTCTTCTGCAGTGACAATTGATGGAAACGGCCTGTTTCTGATTGCCTGTGTAATCTGTATGGCAGTGGGGGCATGGTTACTGATCGGGAAAGATCCATGGAAAAAACAATGATGAAAAAACTCTGGATTGTATTTGCTGGTATGGCAGTCTTATTATCGGATGTGATGTGTGCCTTTATTGCGTATTCGTACTGTAATATGGAGTGGTCGAACAGGTATTATCTCACCAGTGCTCCATCTTCTGTCGTATTCCTGTTCGCAGTTCCATTTCTGATTGGAATTGCCATCTGTGTTATTCTGTCGTTCTGGCTTTATAAAAGAAGATAAAAAAACAGCAGCTGTCTTACATGCAGCTGCTGTTTGTGGTAAATCAGTCAGTCAGATCAGCACCGTTGGATGCGATGACTTTCTTGTACCAGAAGAAGGAATCCTTTCTGGAACGTGCCATTGTACCCTTGCCTTCATCATCCATATCAACATAGATGAAGCCATAACGCTTTCTCATTTCACCTGTACCGGCTGAGACAACGTCAATGCATCCCCATGTTGTATAACCGATGACATCAGCACCATTGGCAATTGCCTTGTCCATGGCTTCGATGTGCTTTCTGTAGTATTCGATACGGAATGGATCGTGGATGGATCCGTCTTCCTCTACTGTATCGTATGCACCAAGGCCGTTTTCAACAACCATCAGAGGGATATTATATCTCTGATAGATCATTTCCAGATAGTACTGTAATCCATCCGGGTCAACAGCCCATCCCCAGTCAGAATATTCAAGATATTCATTTCTTGCACCACTGGAGAAGTTGCCGGATACTTTGTCTGTTACCTTATGTGTTGTAACAAGAGAGGACATGTAGTAAGAGAATGTGTACATGTCAACTGTACCGTTAGCAAGGTCAGTCAGATCTTCTTCTGTGATATCCAGGCTGACATTATGTTCATTCCAGAGTCTCTGGCAATAGGAACCATATGCACCAAGGCACTGAACGTCACCACAGTAGTAGATGTTCTTTTCCCACTGGTGCTGGCATGCCAGGATATCCTTTGGATCGCATGTTGCAGGGTAGTTTGTAATACCGCAGATCATGCATCCGATCATGTTGGATGGGTCAATTGCATGACCGATCTGAACAGCCTTTGCGGAAGCAACGAATTCATAGTGCAGATGCTGGTATGCATTCTGGTATTCAATGTCTTCATGCTTCTTGCCATCAAAGTCAAGGAACATGATTGTGTTGTTGATTTCATTGAATGTCAGCCAGTTATGAACAAGGCCCTTGTATTCTGTAAAACATGTTGTAGCAAATCTGACGAAGTGTTCGATTGTTTCTCTGTTGAGCCAGCCACCGCAGTGTTCTTCCAGATACAGAGGTGTATCGAAGTGCCAGATTGTAACGAGTGGTTCGATACCATACTTCTGCATTTCAAGGAACATATCACGATAGAATTCAACGCCTTCTCTGTTCGGTTCCTTTTCAAGACCTGTCGGATACAGTCTGGACCAGGAAATGGACATTCTGAACTGCTTGAATCCCATTTCCGCAAATAATGCGATGTCTTCCTTGTAGTGATGATAGCCGTCTACAGCTTCATGGTTAGGATAATGATACTCATCCAGAACAGCATATCTTGCACCTTCTGGAAGCTTTTCATTTCTTTCCAGTGTACCGTGATTGCCATCTTTGTCGATATAAGTGATCTTTCTGTTTGTGTTGACTGTACCACCTGTTGTGACATCAGTCATGGCAGGACCTCTGCCTCCAAGGTTCCATCCACCTTCATACTGGTTGGCAGCTACTGCGCCACCCCACAGGAACCCTTCTGGAAAATGTGCCATATGATTTGTTTTCTCCTTTTCTTTATGCTTTTATTGTATCAAAGCGGTTTCAATAATACACGTATGTAATGTTGCAGAATAAGAAAAAAACTCACCAGAAATATATCTGATGAGTCTGATCTGTTATTCGTCGGATTCGTTTTCGATCTTGCCGAGTTCTCTGGCATGCTTTCTTCTTTCGATCGCAGTCAGATACTTCTTACGGACACGGATGTCTGTAGGTGTGATTTCTACGAGTTCATCATCATTGATGAATTCGATTGCCTGTTCCAGCGTCAGAATCTTTGGTGGTACAAGCTTCATGGCCTCATCATTACCTGTGGAACGGACAGCTGTCATCTTCTTGTTTTTGATCGGATTGACACCCATATCCAGATTCTTTGCGGATACGCCGATGATCATGCCTTCATATACAGGTGTCTGGGCACCGATGAACAGAGAACCTCTGTTCTGGATGTTCCAGAGTGCATATGTCATGGCACCACCTGTTTCTGTGGAAATCAGTGCGCCGTTTTCGCGCTGTGGAATTTCACCCTTCCATGGTTCGTAGTCCGCAAGACGCTGTACCATTGTACCTTCACCATGTGTCATGTTGATAAAGTCGGAACGGAATCCGATCAGACCTCTTGTCGGGCACATGTAAGTGATACGTGTATAGCTTCCCTGATCTTCCATGTTGGAAAGCAGACCCTTTCTGACATTCAGTGCAGAGATAACAGAACCGGAATACTCTGTTGGCACATCGATCACGACTTCTTCAACCGGTTCACATGTAACACCATCAATTTTTCTCAGAATAACCTGTGGTCTGGAAACACCGATTTCATAGCCTTCACGTCTCATCTGTTCCAGCAGGACTGTCAGATGGAGTTCACCTCTACCGGATACCTTGAATGTATCTGTGGAGTCTGTGTCTTCAACCTTCAGACCGACATTGACTTCCAGCTCCTTTTCCAGTCTTTCGCGGATGTTACGGGATGTAACATACTTACCGGACTGACCGGCAAATGGAGAGTCGTTGACCATGAAGTTCATGGACAGAGTAGGTTCTTCAATCTTGATGGATGGTAATGGATCAGGCTGGCCAACCGGGCACAGCGTATCACCGATATTGATATCCGGAATGCCGGAAATCATGCAGATTTCGCCAGACTGGATTTCATCAACAGGGATTCTGGAAAGTCCCTTGTAGACAAAGATCTGGTTTGTTTTACCCTGGTGTGCGGAACCATCGGCATTGCATACTTCATAAGTTGTAGCTGCCTTAAGTGTTCCCTTATAAATACGGCCTACACCAAGTCTGCCGATATAGTCATCGTAGGCAAGGGCAGTAATCTGCATCTGCAGAGATTCATCATTGAGATCCGGATATGCCTGAGCATGATGGACGATTGTTTCAAACAGCGGATTGATATCTGTGTTTGTATCTTCCCATTCATAACGGACAATACCTTCTCTTGCGCAGCCATACAGAATCGGGAAGTCAAGCTGATCATCTGTTGCATTGAGTTCAAGCATCAGTTCATAGCACTCATCAATGACTTCTTCTGCACGTGCATCCTGCTTGTCCATCTTGTTGATGAGCAGAATCGGTCTTAAGCCGTTTTCCAGTGCCTTCTGTAATACGAATCTTGTCTGTGGCATCGGACCTTCGGCAGAGTCAACCAGCAGGATGACTGTATCAACCGTACGGATGATACGTTCAACTTCACTGGAGAAATCTGCGTGGCCTGGTGTATCGACAATATTGATCTTATAATCCTTATACTGTACGGAACAGTTCTTAGAATAGATTGTAATGCCTCTTTCACGTTCCAGGTCGTTGGAATCCATAATACAGTCAACAACCTTTTCGTTGTCCTTGAATACGTGAGACTGCTTCAGGAATGCATCAACCAGTGTTGATTTACCTGCGTCGACATGGGCAATAACAGCAATATTGATAATCTTCTGATAGTCCATACATTCTCCTTCTTTTCTTCTTTATTAATGAAACGTGAAAATTATAAAAGCTATGAGGCAAAATTTCAATCAATTTATTGTTGACTACTGAAATTTACATGGATATAATAAATAAGCATTCGCACCAGTGGTGGAATCGGTAGACACGCACGCTTGAGGGGCGTGTGGGGAGACCCGTGCAAGTTCGAGTCTTGTCTGGTGCACTGAAATAACCGGATCTGAAAAGGTTCGGTTTTTTTGTACCTGTACCATAGAACAGATGATGAATAAAGCTGCTGTGATTGGAATCGTGACAAATAATGGGAAATAAAAAAACATGCATAGATTGCATGCGACCCTCAACAATATTATTCTACAACATAAAAAATGATAAAAAAAGACTGTTTTCA
>JAEDEK010000116.1 GCA_016293365.1 Bulleidia sp.
GCAAGTCCGCCAGCCACTGCTGCAACAGTATCCGTATCATCACCCAGATTTACTGATTTCAGCAGGCAATCTTTCAGATTATCTGTATTCAGCAGACACCAGATTGCGGCCTCAAGAGTATCTACGACGTATCCGCTGCTTTCGATCATATCACGAGGATTATTCTTAAATTCATTCAGATCTGTCAGTCTGTGATAATGTGCCAGCTGTGCCAGATTACCGATATCATTGCGATAGAAGGCCAGTGCATCCTCCATTCCTGCCTGTAATCTTTCGGGTAGATTTCCTGAGTGATTCAGGATGCTTTTGACTAAGAAATAGTATATGCCACAGGCCATTTTTGCACGCAGATGTCCATGTGTAAGAGCAGAGGCTTCGTGAATAAGGTCCACTCCTTTTTCTTCTTCCAATTCAGAAGACATTATTTTTTCATATACATATAAACAAACAGGCATGATTCTCATTAAAGAACCGTTTCCATTGGAACGCACATCACACAGTCCGCATGTTTTATGATCCTGTGTATCCTTATAATTGCAGATTGCCGTTTCGCAGGTATATCCAATATCATAGGCATAGCCAAAGGGAGTATATTCCCCATTGTCATACCAGCGAACAAAATGTTTCATAATATCTTCCATGTCAATTCTTTTTAATTCATTGATACTGCTGAGTGTTGCAAGGGTCAGGCTGCTGTCATCAGACCATGAACCGGGCGGCATATTGAATACACCAAAGCCGATCATATCTGTTACAGGTTCTTCTTCTACTTCTTCACGGGAAGAAAACTGTACAGGAAGCCCTAATGCATCTCCGATTACAACACCCATGATCCCGTTTAACCAGATATTTTTGTTATCCATTTGCATCGCCCCTATCGTTAAATTTCTACATAAAACTCTTTCATATCATTCAGTCGAAGGCAGCCTAAGCATCCGCCCTGATCAGGAAACCCGGCACCACAGTCAATATCGATCACAGAGCCATCTTTATTTTTCCAGATTTTATTGCTACGTTCCTGCTTATGCCATGCTCGCATCTGCATGGTCGGGATATGTCCGTAAATGCAGATATAATCCTTGATCTGCATATCATCATACTTCATATATCTCTCATAGGAAGGGAACATTCTGTCTGTCAGTTCTGTATTGAAATACTCCTGACTAGCGACCTGGGTGTGATTGAGATAGAATACCTTCCCGTTCAGTTTTACGATTTTACATTCGGGAATATCCAAGATCCAATTGACGATTCTTTTTATTTCATCCTCGGACAGAGTTTCTCTGGTTTCTGTGATGGTATCGTAAATACCAGTTGTATCATGGAGATAGTTGTCCAGAAAAAGCAATTCGTGATTCCCTAATAATGTCAGGATGTTGTCCTGTTCCATGATCCATTTTACACATTCGAGAGACTGAGGCCCTCGGTCGATCACATCTCCCAGGATATACATTTCATCATCATATCCAAATTCGATTTTATCCAGCATTTTCATGAAAGCATCAAACTGTCCATGGATATCGCTGATCACATAAGTATATCTTGCCATCAAATTCCTCCTGTTTCCTGCAATAATGAGAGGTAAGGGGCGGCCAATAAAAGCCAGCCCCTTCTATTATATCATATATCCGCTTATGGCATGATCAGTGCAGCAAGTGCCAACAAAGCGAAAAGACCGAGACAGAAGATTGCATTTGCGCCATGTTCTGCACTTCTTTGTTCACGCTCTGAATCACCAATAGAGTGGTAATAGTCAATGTTTTTAGATTCGGTTCTGATCGTACCAAATGCCCAAACGAAAAATAAAATCAGAAGAATTACAATACCCATAATATGCCTCCTTAAATGTTTTTTGATGGTATCAGGTCAGCGCATCAAATCATCGATTTTATCACAGACATCAGAGATACTGTTACCGTTTAGACCAATGCCCTGAATATCATCTAATTTGTTGCAGATTTCTCTATTCAGGTCGTCCAGCTTGTCGTTCATGCGTTCCATTTCGTATTTGATATCTTTTAAAATTTCAATCATTTCGTCCATTTGTATGCTCCTTTCAAAAGTTTGAGATGCGGCGTTTTTAGTTGATTTATTTTCCCTTTTTCTTCATCAGTTCTTTCATTACAATCTGCTGTGTTTTTTCAAGAAGCACTCTTTCGCGTTTCAGCATATCTGCCTCTTTCTGATATCGCTGAAAGGTTTTGCTGTTTCCCCAATGAGCAAGTGCCTGAAGTTTCTCTTCTTTTGCTTGAATCTGTGTATCAAGCTGTTCGATCTGTTCTTCCAGAGTATAATATGTTGCGAGCAAAGAAGTTCTGGTTGTTTCATCTTTACCTGGAGTGTTTGGTGTGAAAGGTATGATTGTCATGTTGCTTCACCTCGCAGTATTCGATCAGAAATCATCAGATTCTTCAGAACACTGAATTGCTTCTTCCAGTGCGTCCTGATACTCTTCTTCTGTTTCAAAATCCATTGGATCCAGATCATATTCCCATCCATCTTCGCAGTATTCACGCCATTCATATTTTGCTTCTTCTACTGCATCCATATATTCTTCCTGACTGTCAAAATCATCGGGGTCAATGTCAGATTCATAATCGGGGTCACAGTTATCCCTCCAGATGTCATTGCGGATTTTTCTTTTTTCGTCTGCAATGCAGGTATCGATCGTTTTCAGAATGCCGTATGTCAGGAAATGATGCTAATTTTATGAATATATGGAAGAAATCAATCGATGGCTACAGCAGCTTTGTATTTTGGGCGTGTAGGCTATGAGGAAGGGATCATTTACTTGATTTCATATAATGGCAATCGTTGCCAAAAGGCATGAAGTACAGCACATACCATTGTGGCTTTGCTGATTCTAGAAGAGTGGCTTTTGCGGAAATTGCCGATATAGATGATGACGATGATGTAAAAGAACCTTATATGAAACTGGACATTCCAAAACTGCAGGTTTTGGAAGATGGCACAGTATCTTATGATACCTTTGGTGTGGATACAGTTGGCAGAGACTTTGAACTGGATGAAATCGTAACACTGACGATCAGCGAAGGTTTCGAATTTGTTCCTGCTGCTATCCATGACCATGATGGTACTGTTTTACAGAATGTAGAGTGGAGCGCAGATGGCAAAACAGTAAAAGTGCCTGTGTATAAAGCATATGATACAGGTTTTGATATGGAGGCAATGACCATCAAAGCAACAACAGCAAAAGTTGACGATGAGGCATTGCTGACAGTCAGCGCAGAGCATTACCCTTCTGTTTCCAAAGTGATTGCGGTCGTTGTAGAAGAGATCACAGAAACACCCGATGATGACGATGAAGATCAGGATGATAGCAGAGAACCTTATATGAAACTGGATATTCCAAAACTGCAGGTTTTGGAAGATGGCACAGTATCTTATGATACTTTTGGGGTAGATACTAGATATAGAGATTTCAAACTGGATGAAATCGTAACCCTGACAATCAGCGAGGGATTCGAATTTGTGGAAAGTCCCATCCATGACCATGATGGTACGATTCTGAAGAATGTAGAGTGGAGCGCCGATGGCAAGACTGTAAAAGTGCCTGTATATAAGGCGGAAGATACAGGTTTTGATATGGAAGCAATGACAATTAAGGCAACAACAGCTAAAATTGGCGATGAAGCATTGTTGACAGTTAGTGCGGTGAATTATCCAGATGTTTCTCAGGTGATTGCAACAGTAGCAGACCCGAATGCATTGAATTGCAGTATTTCTGTAGATAAAATCGTTAGAGTAGAAGAAGGAGATTCTGTTACACTGGAAGATGTTGAAATCGATGCAGAAGGTATAGATTTTACAACAAGCGAAACATTGACACTGACGCTATCTGAAGGATTTACCTTTGTAACAAATGCCAAAATAGATACAAATCAGGCGGATATCGTAAGTTTTACAAAAGATGAACTGGTGTTGCAGCCTAAGAAGACTACCGACGAAATCGTTATTGAAGATATGGAAATCAAAGTGACAACCGCAGAGGTTGGCGATATTGCAAGACTGGCTATCGTTGGCGACAAGAGAGTTAGCACAGGTGTAAAAGTTGCCAAAGTGGTTGATGCAGAGGAAACAAAAACAGTTATGTTCGAAGTTGAATCTGATCTGGTTATCGTGGATGGACATAAGATCAGAATAGATCGTCCTGATCCAGCAATCTGGATGGATGAGGATGACAATGTGATGATTGCCATGAGAGCTGTTTCTATGATTTTGCAGGAACTGGATGATGAAGCTGAAGTTTTGTGGGATCCTGATGCAATGGTTGCAACATTTATTAGTGGCAATAATGTAGTAAGTCTTACAGTAGGTTCTGATATTGCAGTTGTAAATGGCGAGAATGCAAAACTGGAATCAAAATGCAACATAAGAGATTATGCTGATGGCGGATATGTATGTTTCCCTATGAAGGGCTTCTTTGAAGTATTTGGAGCAGAAGATTGGGAAATGGAAGATGAAGAAGGCGGCTTTAATCTGGATCTGGAACCTGTAAAAAATATTGAGTTGGTACTGGATGTGGAAATACAGACAGTCAAACATGGTGGTAAGGCAGTCTATAATGTGTTTGGCATCGATAAGACCAATGGTGGCAGATTCAAAGAAAATGATAAAGTAACACTGACACTGAGCGAAGGTTTTGCCTTTGTAAAAGGTTCTGTATATGACCATGATGGCACAGAAATCAAAGTTGCAGAATGGGATAAGAATAGAATCGTTTATCTGGCTCCTGCAGACCCCGGTCATGGCTTTGATATGGAAGAACTGACCATCTATGCGGAATCTGCAAAACCCGGCGAAGTGGCAACAGTAACAGCCTATGTGGATGGTTATGAACCTGTTTCTAAAGATGTACTGACTGTTGTGAAGGCATCTTCCGGCGGCGGTGGCGGTGGCGGCAGTAAAAAAGAACCTGCCAAAACAGAAACACCTAAAGCAGAAACAGATACAACGAAGGTATCTGTAGCAGAAACTACAACAGAGGCTGGCACAGCTACAACAGTGGATACAACTTCTCAGACAGTGAATGCTGTGGCACAGGAAGAAAAAGCGGTATACCATGAACAGTTGAGCCAGAATAACCCTACGGTATCGGTTGTTGGCGACGGCGCATATACTTTTGCAGTAGCGGCAGACAGTGAAAGCGCAGTATCCTCTGGCAGCGGCGTGAAAGATCCCGAAAAGGTTTCCTTTGACCTGAGCGGTCAGAATCTGGCAGACACTTCTCATCTGACACTGGTAAAATATGTGACACAGCCCGATGGTACAGTGGAAGTAGTGAAACTGGGTGGTGCATTTGACCCTGAAACGAATACATTCTCTGCATATGCGGACGGCGAGGGTGTATATGATCTGGTACATGATCCTGATGTAACAAAAATTACATTTGCCATTGGTCAGACAGAGGTTTCCATGAATGACGAAGTGAAGAAAAATGATGTAGCTCCTATTCTTCATGAAAACAAGACAATGGTTCCTCTGCGCAGTATTGCGGAAGCATTAGGCGCAAAAGTAGAGTGGGATGAAGTGGCGAGAGTAGTCCATATCGTACAGGAAGACAAGGTGGTTTCTCTGGCGATGGATGGTGATGATGCGACAGCAATGATCATGAATGACAGAACAATGGTTCAGCTGCGTTATATTGGCGAAAACTTTGGTGCAAGTGTTCGCTGGATTCCTAGTACACAGAGCATTGAGATTGTAAAATAAAAGAATGATATAAGGACGAAATCTATTTAGGTTTCGTCCTTATTTTGTGCGCTTAAGCATGAAATAACCACCAGCTCTGCTGGTGGCATAAAACGCTTATAGCAGTAAAAACCTCCTTTGATACAATGAAAGTGGTTCCCCAACCGCGATCAAAGATCAAAGGAGGTTTTATTTATGAATGACATTAAAAGTTTATCACATTCAAAATGGAGATGTAAATATCATATCG
>JAEDEK010000117.1 GCA_016293365.1 Bulleidia sp.
CGGCTGCTCTGCAGCTTCCGGTAGTTTTTCTACTGCAGCCGTACCATTCAGAATGGACTGTTCATACGTATTCCAGTCCATATCCAGATATTCTGCCGTTCCGTTTTCAAACTTCAGCAGTCCTGTTGCAAGCTGCTGTATGAAATAACGGTCATGAGAAACAAAAAGGATTGTTCCACTGTAGCCTTTGAGGGATTCTTCCAGAGCTTCCTTACCTGGAATATCCAGATGGTTTGTCGGTTCATCCAGGATCAGCAGATTGGAATGCTTCAGTAACAGTTTGGCAAAAGACAGTCTTACCTTTTCTCCACCTGAAAGCACATCGACGGATTTGAAAACATCATCGGCAGAAAACAGAAACTGTCCCAATACGGATCGGATGGTTGTACGGTCCAGATCCGGATACTCATCCCACAATTCTTCCAGTACGGTTTTCCCACTGGAAAACTGAGCAAGCTGCTGATCAAAATACCCGGTTTCAATCTGATGGCCATACAGGAAGGAACCACCTAAGGATGGGATCAGATTCATCAGTGTTTTGACAAATGTTGATTTTCCTGTACCATTTGGACCAATAATCGCTATGCGATCTCCCCGACGCATTTTCATCGTCACTTCAGTCAGCACATGATCATAACCGATCGCAAGATGATCTGTTTCCAGCACCTTTTCTCCACCTTTGATATTCGGTGTGAAGTGAGCATGGAAAGTCCGGTTATCCGCTTTTTCCGGTTCGATCTTTTCCATTCGATCCAGATATTTCATCTTGGATTGGGCAAATGCTGCCTTGTTTTTCTTATAACGGAACTTTTCGATCAGTGCCTGCAGACGTTCAATATCTTTCTGCTGTCTGAAATAGGCTGCCTGCTGACGCTCCAGGTCATTTTCCCTCTGGATAGTAAAGGAAGAATAATTACCACCATACCGTTTCATCTTTCCATATTCCATGTTGTAGACACAGTCTACGGTATGATCCAGAAACATACGGTCATGGGAAACAATGACAACAGCTTTCGGATAGTTACGAACATATCCTTCCAGCCACCCAATTGCTTCAATATCCAGATGGTTTGTCGGTTCATCCAACAGCAGAATATCCGGTCTGGATAACAGCAGTTTGACAAATGCGACTCTTGTCTTCTGTCCGCCAGAGAATTCACCGATCTTTTTCTGCAGATCCTCTACAGGAAAACCGAACTTTGTGAAGACGGTTTTCATTTCCGATTCCCAATGGTAACCACCAGCTGCTTCAAATGCCTCCTGCACCTGTGCATAACGGCTCAGTACCTTTTCACTGGCATCTGTAAGCATTGTTTCCTCAAGCTGGTGCATCTGATCCTGCAGATCAAATACATTACGATAGATCAGCTTCAGCTCTTCTTCCACCGTCCAATCGTCATGTTCGAGTACTTTCTGTGCCAGATACCCGATGGTGACACCACCCTGAATGGAAATATTACCGCCATCAAAGGACTCTTCCCCGCACATACATCGCAGAAATGTTGTCTTACCACAACCGTTCCTTCCGACCAGTGCAATCTTTTCCGTGCCTTTTATTTCAAATGTCACATCTTCAAATACCGGATCAGCGCCGAAGTATTTGGATGCTTTTGATACCTGATATAACATATATCTCTCCTTGAAAAAGCGGAAACCGTGCTGTCACGATCTCCGCTGAATGATTGTTCAATCAGAACTGCAGATTTCTTGGTGTTCTTGCGAAAGGGATGACATCACGGATGTTTTCCATACCTGTAATGTACATGACAAGTCTTTCAAAACCGACACCGAATCCTGCATGCTGGCAGCCGCCGTATCTGCGCAGATCCAGATACCACTGGTAACCTTCCGGATTCATGCCCAGTTCCTTCATTCTGTTTTCCAGAACATCGAGTCTTTCTTCTCTTTGAGAGCCACCGACAAGTTCTCCAACTCCAGGAACAAGACAGTCGACTGCGGCTACTGTCTTTCCATCGTCATTCTGACGCATGTAGAATGCCTTGATATCCTTTGGATAGTCCGTCAGGAATACAGGACCGTCGACAACCTTTTCTGTCAGATAACGTTCATGTTCTGTCATCAGATCCATGCCCCATTCAATGTTGCTGTTATCAAACTTCACACCATCCGCAACTGCCTGCTTAAGGATTTCAATTGCTTCTGTATAAGGCATTCTTCTGAAATCGGAATTCTTTACCTTTTCCAGTCTTTCTTTCAACGTTGTATCAATACGTTCATTGAAGAAAGCCATTTCTTCAGGACATTCTTCATAGACGTAGGAAATGCAGAACTTGATGAGATCTTCAATGACGTCCATGTCATATTCCAGATCCGCAAATGCCATTTCCGGTTCAATCATCCAGAATTCAGCAAGGTGGTTTGTTGTATTGGAGTTTTCTGCACGGAATGTCGGACCGAATGTATAGACATCACGGAATGCCATTGCATAGGCTTCCGCCTGCAGCTGACCGGAAACAGTCAAAGAAGCATGCTTGCCGAAGAAGTCCTCTTCATACTTACCGTCATCTCTGGTTGTAACAGTAAATGTTTCACCTGCACCTTCGGCATCCGCACCAGTAATCAGTGGTGTATTGACATAGACAAATCCCTGTTCCTGGAAGAATGTATGAACTGCCATGGCCAGTACGGATCTGACTCTGAATACTGCGGAGAATGTGTTTGTGCGTGGTCTTAAATGACCGATCTGACGCAGATATTCAAAAGAATGTCTTTTCTTCTGTAATGGATAGGAAGCATCACATGCGCCTTCCAGATTGATTTCCGTTGCCTGAATTTCAAATGGCTGCTTTGCACCAGGTGTGGCAATAAACTTACCGACAACACCGACTGCAGTACCAGTCAGATAATGGGATACTTCTTCATAGTTACTCAGAACATCCGAGGAATATACGATCTGTGCATTCTGATAATATGTTCCATCGTTCAGCGCAATGAAAGATACGTTCTTTCCAGAACGATTTGTACGGATCCATCCCTGCAGCTGAACATATTCAACCTGATCAATTTCCATCTGTGTTCCTTCGTGAATGAGTTCATACATTTCACGAATACTCATTTCTGTTGGCATAGTATTTTTCTATCTCCTTCAATATTTATTGATGTAATGCATTTGTTTCAAATACCAGTTCCTGGATACTGGATACAACATCCACCTGCTTGACATATACACCAGGTGGTACTGAGAAATGATCTACCGCAAAACTGACGATACCGCGGATTCCATTTTTCACAAGAAGATCAACGGTCTCCTGTGTTTCCTTTGAGATACACAGAATGGCAATTCTACAGCCGGAAGGAATACGCTGTGACAGTTCATTCAGTCCATATACCGGTACCGATGCCCCTGTGATACGTTCCGGTTCCAGATCAAATGCACAGACAATTTCTCCTACAACATGATTCCAGTTATTATAATTCAACAGAGCTTTACCAAGGTTACCAGCGCCGATCAGAATGATTTTTTCATCGAAGTTGACACCCAGCTGATCTGAAAAGATCTGAATCAGATCATTGACATCATAACCATATCCCTGTTTTCCAAGGTTTCCCAGAAAACTGAAATCACGTCGAATTGTAGTGGATTCGATTGAGACATAATCTGCCAGAGTCTTCGACATGACCCTGCTTACTCCTTCTGCCTTCAATCGCCTTAAAGCCTTGAGATATACAGGATATCTCTGCAGCGTTGCTTTTGGAACTTTCTTTTCTACTGCCATGATAATCACCTGTAATTAATATAACACACACATTGACAGATTGTGAAAAAAAGTGTTTTTATCGCAAGTTATACTTCACCTGGCATGAGTAAACCCGGATCTGCCGATACATCAAAACCACATCTGACACCGTTTTTATATGCCACATAACCGGATGCACCAATCATGGAAGCATTATCAGTACAATAGCGGATCGGTGGCTGTGACAGTTCAATATCCGGATATTTCTTCATACCTTCATCCAGAAGCACACGCAGTCTGGAGTTAGCCGCGACGCCTCCTGCAGTGACAACCATTGCAGGATGAAGATCCTCAACTGCCTGCAGTGTTTTGGAAACCATTAGATTCAGTGCTGTTTCCTGGAAGGCATAGGCAACATCTTCCTTGATAATCGGTTCCCCTTTCTTCTCTTCTCTTTGAATCAGCTGCAGTACAGCTGTTTTCAGACCGGAAAAGGAATAATCGTATTTACCATGTACTTTTGGTGTAGGTAATGTATAGTGAGGCTTGCCTTCTTTTGCCATTTTATCCATGATCGGGCCACCAGGATATCCAGTTCCAAGAACACGGGATACCTTGTCATATGCTTCCCCGATCGCATCATCCTGAGTTGTTCCGATAACCTTGAAATCCCACTCATTTTCCATCCACACAAGTTGTGTATGACCACCGGAAATAACCAATGCCAGAAGCGGGAATTTCAGATCATGATCCAGTGCAAATCTGTTTGCATAGATATGTCCTGTCATATGATTAACAGGTACCAATGGCTTATGGAACTGCCATGCAAGTGTTTTTGCCGCCTGCACGCCGACATGCAGAGAACCGATCAGTCCCGGCCCCTGCGTAAAGGCAATCGCATCAATATCATCCATCGTCATATGCGCCTGATGCAGAGCTTCCGTAATCACAGTAGAAATGTTTTCCACATGAATGCGGGATGCCACTTCCGGGACAACTCCACCAAACTGTGTATGTACATTAATCTGACTGGATACAATATTTGACAGGATTTCACTGCCGTCTTTTACAATGGCACAAGCTGTCTCATCACAGCTTGATTCAATGGCCATGATCATTGTCATAAATCTGTTCCTCCAAGCGGTTTTACCATCAGCCATGCATCTTCGCCGTTTTCATAATAATTCCTGCGTCTTCCAGCATTGATAAAACCGAATTTTTCATATAGACAGATCGCAGGTTCATTTGAAACACGTACTTCCAGGGTGATGGTTTCACAGCCCTGAAGTTGTGCTTCTGAAATAGCATGTTTCAACAGTTTCTCACCGATCTGTTTTCTGCGATGTTCCGGCACTACTCCAATATTGGCGATCTGTGCCGTTTCAAATGTAATCCAAAGATCGACATACCCGCAGATCTGACCGTTTTCCTCAACCATATACAGATTTGCATAAGGATTGCTGTTCAGTTCATATCTGTAGTTATCTTCTTTCCAGGGATCATCCGGAAAGCAAAGCTGTTCAGCCTGAGTCAGGCAGGCAAGATCAGCCGCAATACAACGGCGTATCATTTTCCCTGCGGCATGTAGGAAGATGCCGATTTCAGATACTCCGGTACAACAAGATGAGCATTTTCACAGAGTGACCATTCCTGTTTTAACGCAAGGAAATTCTCAGTGATGTCAGGCCATCTGTCTTCGCTTCCAATCAGATGTCCATCTCCAATGATCAGATCATTCTGGTTGTTTTCTCTGATTGTATCCACTTCTTCTGCTGCATCCTGCCCCTGTGGAATACCGTTTACAAATGTGTTTGTATAACCGCGATGTCCTCTTGCATCCGTAATGACACGGCAGGTATTTCTACCCGCATACAGCTGCAATGTACCAATCGTATATAACGGTACATTCTTCATCGTGCAGAAAATCTTTGCGACTGTCATCGCAATACGTACACCTGTATAACTTCCTGGCCCTTTTGAAATGACAACCTGATCAATCTGTTCCGGCGTTACGTTGACTGACTCGCACATCTCAATCAGCCTTGGAAATATTTCTTCCGACTGTTTTTTCCAGCACTGCTCCTGAAAGGAAGCAAGAATATGATCCTCTTCAATCAGTCCAAGTGACAGAAATACATGGCTTGTATCCATACATAATGTAATCATCTGATTTCCTCCAGCAGTGTTTCATA